>JAUXUQ010000003.1 GCA_030680605.1 Gammaproteobacteria bacterium
TTTGTGCTGCATAATTTGCCTTTGGGGGCAGTGGATTTGCCGGCTCTTAGAATGGATAGGGTTGAGTTGGATTATGAGGTCTCGAAATTTGATCTGGTTCTTCATGCCACCGAAAAAGAAGGCCTTGAACTATCATTTGAATACAGTACCGAACTGTTTGACTCAGAGCGTATTGCACGGCTGGCAAATTATTTTGAATTGATACTGGAGGTGTTTACTGGCCATTTAAATACCCGTGTCAGTGAGTTTGAATTACTAACTGAGCAAGAACGGTGCGAAATTTCAAAATGGAATACAACAGACCGTGCCTTTCCACAACCACAGTTTTTACATCATTGGTTTGAAAATCAAGCGCATATACAGCCTCAGTCCACAGCAGTGAGTTGTGGTTGCCAAACACTGACCTATAAAGAACTTGATAGCCGCGCTAATCAACTGGCTCATTGGCTATGTTCACAGGGCGTGGGAATAGAGGTGCGGGTTGGTATTTGCATGGAGCGATCCGTTGAAACGGTTGTGGGCATCTTAGCTATTCTAAAGGCAGGGGGTGCCTATGTGCCGATTACCCCAGCTAATCCTGATGAACGAATTGCCAGTCTTCTGGTGGACTGTGGCGCGCAACTATTGTTGACTCAGGAGCGATTATTGACAGAGCGGCTCTCTATCGGGCTAATGGTTTTTTGTTTAGACCGGGATTGGGGACAAGTGTCTGCATTACCAACGGACAAGGCTTCGTTTCAGCATTATAGCCCTGTCGCCGCCGCAGCCTATGTGATTTACACTTCGGGCTCTACAGGTTCCCCTAAAGGCGTAATCGTTACACATGAAAATGCAGTTGCTTCTACATGGGCACGATTTAATTATTATCAGAAACCTTTAGACGGTTTTTTACTGGTATCGCCTTTAGCATTCGACAGTTCAGTGGCCGGGATATTCTGGACCTTAAGTTTGGGAGGGCACTTATGCATTCCGACGGAAGAAGAGCTTCAAGACTTAGATGCTTTGGCCGAGTTGGTGGAACGGGAAAAGCCAAGTCATTTACTTTGTCTACCTTCGTTTTACGCTCTTATTTTAGAGGGCTTCAATCAGAAACAACTCAATAATTTGCAGACAGTCATCGTGGCGGGGGAAACATGCTTACCTGAACTGGTTGCTAACCACTACACGCGCCTACCTAATAGCCGACTTTACAATGAATACGGGCCTACCGAAAGCTCTGTGTGGAGCAGCGTTTATGCCATTCGGAATGACGACTCAGTTTCCGGTCAGTCTCTTTCTATCGGCCGGCCTATTGCAAATACCCGGATTTTCTTGCTGGATAATTATTTAAATCCGGTTCCGATTGGCGTTTCTGGTGAGCTTTACATCGGCGGTGCAGGTTTAACACGAGGTTATCTTGGAAGGCCTGATTTAACTGCCGAACGATTTGTGCCTAATCCATTCAGCCAAGTACCGGGGAACCGGTTGTACAAAACCGGTGATTTAGCACGCTATCGGTCTAACGGTAATATCGAATTTCTTGGACGCACTGATCATCAGGTCAAAATTCGTGGCTTCCGTATAGAGCTGGGCGAAATCGAATCACAGATTGTTCGATACCCTGGAATATCGGAAGCGCTGGTCGTTGCCCGTGAAGAACGTGGCAAGCCGAATTATTTGCTCGCCTATTGGGTGGCAGTACCCAAATTCGATGAGAGTAGCTTTGATATAAAGCTTTTAAGCGATTTTTTAAAAAGTCGTTTACCGGATTACATGATACCTTCAGTCTTTGTGCGCTTGGAGCAATTGCCCCGCACCGCGACGGGAAAAGTTGACCGTAAATCTTTACCGTCACCGGATTGTAACGGGGCATTAGCCAGTCAAAATAAGCGACCACGTACAGCCACTGAAAAACGGCTTGCCAAAATTTGGGCAGAGTTACTGCAAATTGAACATATTGGTATCGATGACAACTTCTTCAGTTTGGGTGGCGATTCTATTCTGGTTATTCAAATGGTTAGCCGTGTCAGGCACGCTGGGTTGTATCTTAACCCTCAGCAGTTATCACAACATCAAACCATAGCCGAGTTGGCAGAGGTTTTAACGAATACAGCAACTCAGGCTAATGAAATCTACCCCGTAGAAGGCGAAGTGCCATTAACGCCAAATCAGCATTGGTTTTTTGAGCAGTGTTTGCCCAATCCTCATCACTGGAATTCAGCATTGATGCTGGAAGCTCAAATACCGGTTGATTCACACCGGATAAAACAGGCTGTCGACTATCTACTGGATTACCACGATGCTTTGAGGTTGCGTTTTACTCAACAGGCAAGCGGATGGCATCAAAGTTACGCAGAAGGACAAGATACCTCAGTTTTTCATCAAATGGACTTGTCTGGCATTGATGATGCGGTTTTGTCATTGGAAATCGAAAAACAAGCATCCATATGGCAACAAAAGCTCAATATTACAAAGGGACCATTGATTCAGGTCGTTTTATTTAATACAGGTAACAATAGACCGGCGCGTCTGTTTATGGTCATTCATCATTTAGCTGTTGACGGCGTGTCATGGCGTATTATTCTTGATGATTTGCATACGCTGTATCAACAGTCGGAAGCAAATCAAACACTATCACTGCCACCGAAGACAACGTCTTATCAACAATGGTCAAACCATCTTCAGACATTAGCGCAAAGTGCGGGTATACAGGAAGAATCCGATTATTGGGTCAATTTATTTGCACATAAGCAATCTTTACCTCTTGATAAGATTAACGGTAAAAACACCGAGGGCATGAGAGTTACTGTCACAAAGACTTTGGGTATAAAAAAGACTAAAAAATTGCTGCATCAGGCAAGTACCCCGGCAGGCTCTGCAATTGATGCCATTTTGTTGGCAGCTCTAACTAAAACACTAAGCGAGTGGTCTAAATCACCAACTATTTTAATGGATGTCGATTTACATGGCAGGGTTGATGTATTGGGTAATTTAGATTTTTCAAGATCGGTCGGTTGGTTTACCAGTGTATTTCCAGTATTGATCTGTTTTCCGGATGATTTAGGTGAAAAAAACACCTTATCTACAGTAAAAAAACAGCTGCTTAAGATTCCAAATAAAGGCATTAATTATGGAGTGCTACGGTACTTGCGTGGGTTGCCTCCTTCTGA
>JAUXUQ010000004.1 GCA_030680605.1 Gammaproteobacteria bacterium
ATAAAATCAAGGGTCAGTTCTTGAGGATTCGGGGTCATGAGGATTCGGGGTCAGGTCTAGCTTTATAGCATCAAGCTGCCGATCCGAAAAATAGGGGATCAGGTCTTGTATTGACCCATTCACCGCAACCACAAACACCAGAAAGCACTCAAACCGAATCGAGTTCCTTGAGCGGCGTCGTCGGTCACGCCAAGCGCTGCGGAGTCTGATTGAGTGCGCCTCTTCGCTGGGCGCTTCTTGAAGTGCCACATTTACCACCAAGTCCCTTCGTGAAAACCCTCTCGCGTCTCGCAGCACTCTTTCTCCTCGCTGTATCGGCCCTCACCCACGCCGCCGTCGACCCCACTGACGGCAGCTACCGCACCTCGGTGGTCGACCTGTCGGTCAATGTCCCCGGCGGGATGGTGTCGTGGTCGCGCAACTACGAGCGCAATGCCTGGCAGTTCACCCCGGCCTGGGCGGCGCTCAAGTTCACCTTCGATGCGGTCGATGGCAGCGTGACGCGGATTGATCGGGCGGGGGACGCCTTTGAAAAGATCGCCGCCGACGGCAGCCTGTTCCGGTTTGACGAGCGCTTGACGATCGCCCGCACGGCGAGTGGGTGGCGCTGGTCGGATCGCGACGGCAACTGGGTCGATTACGCGGTGGACGGTCGCACGCAGCAGTTCGGCAACCGCAGCGGCGACACGGTCAGCCTGAGCTACAGCGGCGAGCAGCTGAGTTCGGTGGCTGACCGCAGCGGCCGCACGGTGCTGAGCCTGACCTGGACCGGTGCGCAGCTGACCCGGGTCAGCGACGACAGCGGCCGCGAGGTCCGCTACGCCTACACCGGGGGACTGTTGACCCAGGTCACCGACGTGCGCGGCATGCGATGGAAGTACGCCTACACCGGCGGCAAGCTGAGCACGCTGACCGACCCGCTGAATCGCGAGACCGTCCTGTCCTTGAGCAACACCGGCCGCACGCGCAGCGTCACCCGCCCCGATGGCAGCGTGGTGCGCTACGCGTTCGAGTACCTCACCGGCCCCAAGCAGTACTACCTCAAGACCACGCGCGAGAACGGCGATCTGCAGGAGGTGACCGAAACCTGGACCGACCGCGAGCGTGAGCTGGTCCGCCGCGATGTCAACGGCGTCACTGTGCTGCGGGTGATCCGCGACGGCCGCAAGCGCATCCACATGGACTACCGCGGTCGCCGCACGACCTACGACTACGACGAGTTTGAGAACCCGACCGGCGTGCTCTACCCCGACGGCACGCGGACCCGCACGACCCATGATCTGGCCACCTCCAACGTGCTGTCCGAGGTGGATGCGCGCGGCACGCTGACCGAGCACCAGTACAACGCCCAGGGCCTGCGCACGCTCAGCATCGAAGCCAAGGGCACCCCGGCCGAGCGTCGCCTGCGCTACGACTACAACGGCGAGGGCCGACTCACCCAGATGACCAGCGAGGCCGACGCCACCACCGCCGCGGCCACCACCACCTACGAGTACGACAGCGCCGGCAATGTCACCAAGATCACCGACGCCGAGGCCGGGGAAACCCGCCTCACAGACTTCGATGCGATGGGCAACGCGCGCACCCGCATCGATGCGCGCAACCAGCAGTGGACGCAGACCTTTGACGCCGCCGGCAACCTGCTGAGCCAGACCGACCCGCTGGGCCACACCACCACCCACGAATACGACGCGGTGGGCAACCGCATCACGACCACGTTTCCGCCCGCCAGCATTGCCGACGCGGCCACCACGCTGACGTATCACTACGACGCCGCCGACCGGCTGATCCGCAGCGTCGATGCGCTGGGCGGCGAGCGGACGACCGCGTACGACCGCGCCGGCAACCGCATCGAGGAAGAAGACGCCTCCGACAAGAAGACCACTTACAGCTACGACCGCTTCAACCGGCTCGCCACGGTCACCGACGGCAACGGCAATGTCACCCGGTATGTCTACCCCGATGCCAACGGCACCCTGGCCCACGCCGGCGACCTGTACCAGCCGATCCGCATCGAGTACCCGACCTTTCAGCGCGAGATGCGCTACGACCTGCGTGATCGGGCGCACGAGCAAACCGAGGTGTACACCAACGCCCAGGGCACCCAGCGCACCACCACCAAGACGCACTTTGACGCGGCAGGCAACGCGATCGAGGTGATCGACGCCGCCAACCGCAGCACCACGCACAGCTTTGATGCGCGCAACCGCCTGCTCAGCACCACCGACGCGCTCAACGGCGTGACCCGCTACAGCTATGACGACCGCGACAACCTGCTGGCCCTGACCGACGCCAACGCCAACACCCACCACTTCACCTATGACCGCCTCAATCGCACCAGGACGGAAAGCCGACCGATGGGCCAGACCCATCGCTACGGCTATGACGCCGCCGGCAACCTGATCGAGAAGATCGACGCCAGAAACCAGAGGGCCGACTACGTCTACGACGCCGCCGGCCGCCGCACCACCATCCGCTACACGCGCGCAGGCGAGGGCAGCCCGCACAAGACGGTGACCTTCACCTACAACGACCGCAACGTGCTGACCGGCTACGACGACGGCATCACCTCGGGTCTCTACACCTACGACCCGCTGCAGCGCAAAATCAGCGAGGCCGTCGACTACGGCGACTTCACCTGGACCTACGGCTACACCTACGCCCCCAACGGCCAGAAGACCAGCTACACGGCGATTGACGGCACCACCTTCAGCTACGGCTACGACGCGGCGAAGAACCTGCAGAGCATCGTGATTCCGAACGAGGGCACCATCGAGTACACCGACTACCGCTGGACCCGGCCGGGCCGGGTCAACTACCCCGGCGGCACGGTGAGAACGCTGACCTACGACGGCCTGCTGCGCAGCGAGACCATCAGGGTCACCAACTCCGCCGCCCAACCGCTGATGGACTACCGCTACACCTACGACGCGGTCGGCAACATCACCCAAAAGCAGACCGAGCACGGCCCGTACCGCTACGAGTACGATCAGGTGGATCGCCTGACCGCCGCCGACTACCCCAACGGCGCGAACAACGACCAGATCAACGATTCGATGGCGCCGAACACGTTCCCGTTTGCCGACGACCGTTACACCTACGACCTGCTGGGCAACCGCCTGACGGATGAGCGCCAGACGCAAGCCTTCCAGTGGCAGTACAACGCCAACAACGAGCTACTGCACTCGGGATTCAACACCTACGAGTACAACCCGAGCGGCAGCACCACGGCGAAGAAGGACCCGATCACCGGCGCACCAATCCAGCGCTATGCCTACAACAGTGAGGAGCGGATGGAGGAAGTGCGGGAC
>JAUXUQ010000005.1 GCA_030680605.1 Gammaproteobacteria bacterium
CTTTGAACGGGCTATGAGCGTAGCCGCTTTGGTTGCAAATATAAAAGATACTGGCGACGGGTTGATGCCCGGGCTTGGCGACATGACGCAAGCGCCTGCCGCCATGTCGTACGGTTCATTAAGCTTTCAGTTTCTGTCCCAGCCTGACGTGCTGTTCATGGATGAATTGGAAGCCAACGAAAGCAATGAGACCAACCCGCCAAGCAGTCATGCTCAGAATAATCTGGCTTTTGTTATTTTTACCTCCGGTTCCACGGGGATGCCGAAAGGCGCCATGGTTGAGCATCAGGGAATGTTTAATAACCTTATCACCAAAGTGCCGACGTTAGAGTTAACGAAAAACGATGTTATCGCGCAAACCGCAGCACAATGTTTCGATATTTCTGTTTGGCAGCACCTGACCGCACTGGTATGCGGCGCAAGAGTGGAAATATTCACCGATGATATCGTCAAGGATCCCGGCCAACTGCTATCGCAACTGGCAGAGCGTGGCATAACCATTCTGGAAGCCGTTCCCTCCATGATTCAGGCGTTGCTGGATATAGCGGATGAAAATAGTTTGCTGTCGGAATTACGCTGGTTGATTGCCTGCGGTGAGGTATTTTCACCGGGTTTATGTCGACGCTGGATGCAACGCTTCCCTCATGTCAAAGTGCTTAATGCCTACGGCCCTGCCGAATGTTCGGATGATGTTTCCTATTATCAGGTTCCAGTCATACCGGGTGAAGCAGACAGCGTGGTGCCTATTGGCAAACCGGTTCATAACACGCAACTGTATTTGCTGGATAGCTGGCTGGAACCTGTACCGGTTGGCGTACCCGGCGAAATCTGTGTGGCTGGCGTTCAAGTCGGGCGCGGTTATCTTCATCGTCCTGATCTGACGGCTGAAAGATTCATTCCCAATCCTTTCGATCAAACCGGCAAGCCTATGTATTGCACCGGTGATATGGGGCTTTATCGCGAGGATGGCACGATCGAGTTTTTGGGTCGGCTTGATCATCAGGTGAAAATCCGGGGGGTTCGTATCGAACCCGGCGAAATCGAAGCGCAAATCCTGAGTTTTCCGCAAGTGGAGGATGCACTGGTGGTGGTCCGGGAAGAGGGCGCCGGCGGTAAGCGTCTTGTCGCCTATGTGGTCTGCGGCAATGATGAGATAGGCCGGGAGCCGTCGCGGCCGCCATCCCTGGCAGTCGGTCGCATCGGTTCCCTACCGATTGCGACACTTCCGCCATCCCTGGCAGTCGAACAACTGCGTGAACATCTGGCTGCTCGCTTGCCGACTGCGATGATGCCATCGGCATTTGTCCTGCTTGAGACCATGCCGCTAAGTGCTAACGGCAAAATAGACCGTAAAGCGCTGCCGCAACCGGATATGGCCGGACAAAGTAATCGTGCTTACGTGGCGCCACGCAACTCCGTCGAAGAGATACTGGCTGAAATCTGGAAAGACGTGCTGGATATCGAGCAGGTTGGTGTGGCGGATAATTTTTTCGAGCTGGGCGGGCATTCGCTGCTAGCGGTGCAAGTGCTGTCTCGAATACGCAAAGCCTTTAGTATTGACGTGCCTCTACGGCGGCTTTTCGAGGCTTCCACTATCGAAGCATTGGCCTTGTTGGTTGAAGAGTTTTTGCTTGAACATTTGAATGCTATGACAGAAGAGGAGGCGGAGGCTTTGTTAATGGCGGGTGAAGAGAACGCTACCGGGGAGCAAACAGCCTAATTTTTATGCAAAAAAACATCTGGTAATGAGCATTGAACCTTTATTAACGGTACTTGAAACATATTTTTAAACAAAGAAAACCGAGGTAAAGAAAAACGAAAATCATTACTAAATGTAATATCACTGAAACAGCTTTAAATGAAAAGGAAATAATATGAAAAAAAACAAATAGACAATTACTAAATTAAATTATATCAGATGAAGGAAAATTAATTATTTTATAT
>JAUXUQ010000006.1 GCA_030680605.1 Gammaproteobacteria bacterium
ACCGAACTGCGCGGCAATGGCGCGGCCTGATTTGAAAAGTTCTTCGTAGGGCTTCATGGGGTGGTGGTGTTTGGTCAGGTCAGTAGGGTCTCAGCATGCGCACAATGAGCATGATGAGCAGCAGCAGCAGCGCAATGCCGCCTATCCACGCCAGCACCTTCACAAAGTCCGGAACGAATGGCTCGCGCACTATCTCCACAGTCTCCGACACCGAATTGCGTGAGCGCAGCGTGTTGATGATGCTGTCCCGCATGGTCAGCTCCAGCGTCATGCTGTCGCAGTGCGCCTTCATGTAGAGCGTATCCTTCAGCACCACGGCAGAGATGGTAGCATGTCCGCTCTGCACAGTCCAAGGCCGAGAAAGACCCGTAAGGTCGCCCAGCGCAATGTTCAGCAGTGCCGTGGCCGAGGGAATGAGAATAAGTGTGTCCCGCTCCCGCACCGACCTGTCCACCTGCGTGGTATCGGTCACCGTTAATTGATGCGATGCGGTGGATGTCGTCTTGCACGATGATGCCAGCAAGGCCAGCATCGGTATCATTATCAGGATGGTCTTGCTCATGGCGGGTGATGTAATCGGTGATGGCGTATGTCTTGCTGATGTGCCGCTTGCGTTTATAGACTCCGTCTCCGGAGCGCGAGCCGACTCCGTTCGTGTTGCCCTCAATGGTGATGATGTAGCGGCCTTCCATGCCCACCACAAAGCCAACATGGCCCACGCGCTTCAGCGAGGGATAGTAGAGTGTGAAACAGTCACCGACCTGCGGCATGCTTCCGGTTCCTGCCTTCGCCTTGCGCTGGTCATAGATGCGGTCGCTCTGCTTCGCCCATGATGGAGACCACGCGCTGCGAGGATTGTCCACTCCGCAATGCGTCAGTGCCCAGCTCGTGAATGCAGCGCACCACGCATGTCCCGGACTCATGCCCACACTTGCGAGATAGACGTTCACCTCTGGGCCAGCGTTCGGTGCGGTCTCTCGCACATCAATCTGTGAAGTCAGCAGCTCATGAAGCTCTGCCCTTGTGTTGGGGGCAGGAGCACTGAACGCGCTCATCGTGACCAGGCTGATGAGTATCACCGCGAATGCCTTCAGCGACACTGACTCCATCGGTGAGGGCGGTTGGTCGCGGTGGTACCAGCTCACCAGTGTCCTGTGAAGCTTGGGCGATGCGATGCGCAGAATGAGCCAAGAGGCCAGCACATAGAACACCATGCGGATGATGTTCCAGAGCAGTTCCTCTGTCTCACCGCCCAGATCGTACAGGGCCGCTGTGGGCACGAACTGCGCCAGCAGCGACCGTACCAGCCACAGCACTCCGAGGAGCGCGGCCAGTGCCGTCAGGTCTTCCTTATGTGTCCTCCAGAATTTCATGTCAATGCTCTTTTCTCAGCTTGTGGTTAGACTCGTCCCTCGTCCCTCGTCCCTTCCTCAGACCAGTGCGAAGAATCCTTTGTTCACCAGTGTACCGGCCGCGAAGAATCCACCGAGGCGGAACTCGTCACCGGGGTCTGCACTGCGCGTGTCGTTGATCTCGGGCTTCAGGTACGCCTTCATGGTCTCGCGATGGAAGATGACCTCCGGGATGTTGATCACCAGCGTGGCCTGTCTTCCGGTTAGGCTGCCGAACGCCCTCAGTGCGAAGGTGTAGGGGTCGTACATCGGCAGTCCACCGAACTCGAAGATGTTCGGGAAGCCTGCGAAGGGCTTCACGTTGCCGCGCTTCTCATCGAACATCACCTCGCGAAACTTGTTGCCGGTGTTCTGTTCATTACCGAGGTCGGTCACGTGGTTGGGGGCCATGACCACCATGAAGTCGGCAGGATCCATGTTCATGTTCACGATGCGCTCACGCACATCCAGCAGCGCGCTGAACGTCATGCCCCCGCTGCCGAGGTCGATCACCGGGGTGTCAACCGTGTGGGAAGCAGGGGCCACGTTGTGCAACAGCTTGTCACGCGTCTTGCGCTTGATGGCCTTCATGTGGCGGACGCGCAGTTCGGCCTTCACATCGTAGGGCAGACCACGCAGCTCGCTGCGGGTCACCTTCGATGGCTTGGTATCCACCGTGTCGAAGGGAAGGAAGAGGTGACGCTTGTCATGTGCCACCGGCCCGGTGAAGTCCACCGTGTTGTTGATCACCGCCTCTGGCGCTGCGATAAGCCTGTTCTTGTAGATGCCCTCGGCACCGACCGCGCTGGCAGGTACCCCGTTCAACAGGGCAAGGAAGTCCTCCTGGTCGTTCTTGTACTCATTCACCAATTGCGGGATGAGCGTCCTGAGCAGGTATGCCTCATTTATTTCTGTGGCGTTGGCCGTGATGTGCGGCCTGAAATGCTGAATGCCCATGCCCACCGCACCGATAAGACCGACCGGGTTCAACCCCATGGTCATCACATTAGGATCGGAGGCCGAGTCGGGGGCCAGAACAGAAAGGAGGCAGATGGAGAACATCACTCCGAAGGCCAAAAGGGTGCTCAATGATTTCATGATCGGGTTTGCTTGGTTGCTGTTTTTGTAAATTGCTGTGCTGTGCTGGTGTTCGCCTACCCGTTGTGGCTTGCTATCACCAGCTTCTCGAACCATTCGGGCTTTTTCTCCGCAGCCGCCTGAAGACCTTTCGGGTCTTTCTCCTGCCACTTCTCCAAGTCCCAGTCCTTGCGGGCAGTGATGTCCGTGCCTGTGGCAGTGGTATCAAGCTCGTCACCGATGGCAGCCACCGGGGCCATGCCAGCGATAATCTTCTTTCCACGCTCAAAGCCCGCGTCACCCTCGGTCATCAACGCCTCCAGCTCGGTGCGGGTGGCAGTGTCAAACTTGCGGGCGGTCTGCCCAGCGTCCAGCGCTGCCTTGATGGCAGTGGCGCGCTCGGTCTTGTCCTTCGCGGTCTTCTCGGCCTTCAGGGCGGTGGCCTCATCGGCCTGCGCCTTCAGCTCTTTCAGTCTTGCGTTCACCTCGGCCTCAGTGGCAGTGGCAGACAGTCCGATGGTTGTTGGGTCGATGTTCATGTCGATGGTATTGGTTGGTTTGTGTGTCGGTTTGGGTGTGGCGGTGGCAACGGGGACAACGGGTGCGCCAACGGCCACCAGTATCTCCACATCGGCAGCGCTCACGGGGGCATCTGATGCAATCAGGCCATCGGCAAAACCGAAGTCCACGATCTCCTGACCCATCAGCCACTGGTCGCCATTGGCCCACAGGGCAGCGAGGTCGGCCTCGGTCTTTTTGGTCTTGGCGGCATACACCTTCAAGTAATCGTTCTCGGTGTCCTTCAGCAGCTTGAGGTTGTTGGCGATCTCATCATGAGACCCTTCCAACTTGCCCTTCGGCCTGTGCCACATGAACTGCGAGTTCGCATGCACCTTGAAGGTGTCCATCTTGCAGGCGATGTAGGTTGCCGCACTGAACGCCATCGCACCACACTCGGCATGCAGCTTACCATTGAACCTGCGCAGCGTGTTCACGATCTCATTGGCCTCCCAAGTCACACCGCCTTTAGAGTTGATGTAAACGGTGGCCTCTGTGTGGCCCGCTTCGGCCAGCGCATCAATCTGCACACCGAGGTCGACCGCATTGGCCGAAAGCCACTCATGGATGTAACCGGTGATGCGGATGGTCGCCTTGTCGCCTGCCGCCTCAACCACGATGCTGAGGGGTGCCTCACGCTCTGCTTTTGCCACTGCTGCCGTGAAAGCAAGCGTGGCTGACAGAATGGCGATCGTGATGAATGGCTTTTTCACGGCACAAACCTCCGACACGTTTCAATGAATTAAAAATCATCGTGTTAAAATATCCATGAGAATGGACATTCTGTCAGGTTTCGCGGTATATCCTGCCTCATCCCTTTGCGCGGGCGTCTTATTTGGTGGACTTTTGACCCCGTTACCAACCAATTTCTACTATCGTAGATACTATCGTAGATACCCCATGGCAAAGGAGGAAAGTCGAAAGCTGTTCTACATCTATTTCGTTGAGCATGGGCTGACCGCCAAGGAAGCGGCACAGAAGGCCAACGTCACCGAGACCACGGCAAGCCGCTGGGTCGATAAGTACAAGATGAAGGCCGAGCGCGATGCCCGCATCTTCGGCACCAACCAGCGCATCGAGAACGTGCGCGGTGTGCTGGGCGCATTGGCCGAGGAGACCATGGAACTGACCCGCCAACTACGCGAGGCCAATGAACAGAACGACCGTGGAGCCGCGAAGGACATCCGCATGTCGCTGGCATCATTGAGCGACCAGGCAGCGAAGTGGAACAAGACCCTCGCCAACATCGAGGGCAAGGAACGCATCACGCTCAGCGTCTATCTCCACGTGATGGAGGACCTGTTCAAAGCCATGTATGCCAAGCATCCGGCCATCTATCAGCAGCTCATATCTTTTCAGGAGGAAGTCATCCACACCAAGGCCGCTGAACTCGCATGAAGGTCAAGGACAAAAATGCGCAGGAGAGGTATCTCAAGAAACTCGCCATTGCACGGCAGGCGGGCATCGTCAATCCCTTCGAGACCGAGGACGACAGACAGGCACGTCTTGCAGAGCTGCGCAAGGACTACGCGAAATGCACCGCCTACTATTTCGGACACTATGCCACCTGTGCGCCCGCGCCATGCCATACGCGCATCGCCAACAAGATGAAGCGCAACAAGCACTATAAGGGCTTCGCCAAGTGGCCGAGAGGACACGCCAAGTCGGTCGAGTGCAACATCACGCTGCCGTTCTGGCTCTGGCTCAACGGTGAACCGATGTACCTGGTCATCGTTGGCAGCTCAGAGGACAAGGCGAAGCGGCTGCTGGAGGACATCCGGGCCGAGTTCGAGGCCAACCCCAAGATCATTGCCGACTTCGGAGAACAGAAGTCCATGGGCGACTGGGAGGACGGGTTCTTTATCACCAAGGGCGGGTTCATCGGTCAGGCGCAGGGCCTCGGTCAGAGCTGCCGTGGTCTGCGCGTCAAGAACCTGCGGCCCACCATGATCGTGCCGGACGACACCGAGACCCGTAAGACCATCCGCAACGAGCGCATTCAGGATGAACTGGTGGAATGGGTAGAGACCGAGCTGCTGCCCTGCATGGATGGCCCGTGCGAACGCCTGGTGATATGCAACAACTGGTTCGCTCCCAAGATGTACATCAAGAAACTGGCCGAGAAGCACCCGGACTGGGATGTGGACGAGGTGTTCGCATACGACCCGGTCACCTACGAGCCATATTGGAAATCGAAGTACACAGCAGACTACTGGCGCAAGAAAGAACAGCAGATGGGCCGCTCGTCCGCCCATGCCGAATATCTGCACGTTGCCAAGATGATCGGCAAGATTTTCACCGAGAAGCTCATCCAGTGGGGCAAGCTCCCGCCATTGAACCACTTCACGGCCATCGTGCTGCACTGGGATATCGCCTATGCGGGCAATGCCACCAGCGACTACAATGCCTGCCGCATCTGGGGGCTTTACAAAAACAACTTCTGGCTGATAGACTGTTTCGTGAAACAGACCAAGATGCGCCCTGCCGTCAGCTATATCGCCCACAAGCACCGCACACGTCCGTCCACCGTTGCCATCCACCTGCGGGCAGAGAGCCAGTTCTGGAATGATGAAGTGAAGCGCACCATCCGGGAAGTGGAGCAGGAGGAGCGTATCCAACTGCCCATCACCTTGGTGGACACGCCCCGCACAAAGAAGATAGAGCGCATCATCAGCGGGCTGGAGGCACTCTATCAGAATGGCCGCGTGTTCTACAATGAAGAGCTGAAGTCCCATGCCGACACACAGGAAGGGATTCAGCAGCTCTTGGGCATCGAACCCGGATACAGCGGCAACGATGATGCGCCCGATGCCGATGAACAGGCCATCGACTACCTCAGCAAGTACATAGTCTATTCCGATACCGGCTCTGACCGCATGAGGATCGGAACCATTGAATCTGAAAACGTGATATAGCCATGGTATTTCTCACAGACAACGACCTCAACACACACTCGCAGGGCCGCTTCCTCACCGACAGCACTGCCGACTATGATGCCGCCAAGGACAACATCGAAATTCAGGTCATCGCCCTGGTGCGCAGCAAGCTCAATGGCCGCTATGACGTGAACGCCATTTTCGCAGCAACCGGAACATCGAGGCATCCGCTGGTGGTGCGCTGCGCCTCGATGCTCGTCATCCATGACGTGATCGCCCGCAACACGGCCCGCAAGGTGCCAGAGGACATCCACACGAATTACAAGTGGGCCATGAAGTGGCTGGATGACGTGCGGAACCGTGACGAAAGCCCAGACGGACTGCCCGCCATCGAGGTGGAGGAAGGACAGCCCACCGCAGACATCCTGTTCGGCACCACATCAGACAAGAACCACTTTTTATAGGCCATTCAAATGGGAATGAAAGACTTTTTTGCAGAGAAGGTGCTGAGCATGCTGCCCACGCGCGCAGTGTTCATCGAGGCCGCCATGAGACGCGGCAACACGGGCAACACGAAGGACATCAGCGGAGACATGGAGCACGAGGCCACCGTGCCCATCGTGTTCGACCTTGAGGACTGGAAGGCGGCTGTCGCATCGGCCACCGACCCGAAGGAACCCGACCGCGCACTGCTCACCCGTGTCTATGGTGCCTGCGCACTCGACACCACTTGGAGCACCGCCACCGAGAACATCATCCTGAAGCTGCAAGGTCTCAAATACCGGATGGTGAACGAGAAGGGCGAGACGGACGAGGAAGCCACCAAGCTGCTCGAACGCATGTGGTTCCTCGACTTCGTGCGCCACACCGCCAGCAGCATCCACACCGGGACGAAGGTGCTCAACTGCTCGGCCATCACCGCAGAGATGGAGCTGGACAGCATCTCGGTCATTCCCGCCACGCACGTCATCCCTTCCCAGAAGCGCATCCTGAAGAATCCTGCCCAGCGCGAGGGCGGGTGGCTCTATGACAGCGAACCGATGAGCACCTACTACTTCCAAGTGGGCAAGGACTATGACCTCGGCATCTTGGAGAAGCTGGCCATCATCATCCTGTTCAAAAAGAAGGCGATCGGCCACTGGCTCGACTACATGAACAAATACGGTGTGCCGCCCGCGTGGGTCATCACAGACCGTCAGGATGACGAGCGGTTCAACCAGCTCTTCAACATGATGAAGAACATGAGCAGCTCACGCTTTGCGGTGCTCAGGGGCAAGGAAGAGATAAAGATTCAGCAGGTGCCCACCTCCGATGCCTTTCAGGTGTTCTTGGAGTTCATCAACAAGATGGGCGAGTTCATCATGCAGAGCGTGGCGGGTGCCACCGGAACCATGGACGTGAAGTCGTTCGTGGGTGCCGCCAAGGTTCACCAGGACACGCTGACCGACCGCATGTGGTTCTATAGGTTCCTTGTCTCCTACACCTTCAACAAGGAAATG
>JAUXUQ010000007.1 GCA_030680605.1 Gammaproteobacteria bacterium
CGGGCCAAAAACCTGACCGTCATGAACCTGCCACCGGAGACCAGTCAAACCCTGGCAAAACTGGCGCAGATCAAGATGCAGCTGCACTGCACCATTCAGGATGGCGAGATTTGGCTGGCCGACAGCAATGACAGGGTGCAGGTCAATCCAGTTACAATAAAAACCTCATCAGCACCTGATCGCTGACGCGGCGGTTCCTTGCTGAACCAGCCGCATCAAACTACTCGGCGTAGCCCGGACCGTGGTCGCGTGAGTCGCGCGCGAAGTAGGTAACCTTGCCTTCCGGCACCACCACAATCCCGGAGGGTGTCACATGATAGCGCTTGGCGTCTTCTTCCGGGTTATAGCCGATGCAGTCGCCCGGCGCAATCATGTTGTGGCGATCGACGATCACGCGTTTGAGACGCGCGCCACGACCGATGCGGGCGTAGTCCATGATGATGCAATCGTCCAGTTCGGCGCCCTCTTCGATGACTGCTTCGCGGCGGATGATGCAATTACGCACCTTGGCGCCCTTGTGCACCAGGGTAGCGGCGCCGAACAGGCTGTCTTCAATCTCACCACCCAGTATGCGTGCCACCGGGCCCTGATAATTGCTGGAGAAGATTGGCCACTGCGGGTTGAAGGCATCGAATATCGGCTTGTCACCCATGACATCCTTGTGTGCATCAAAATATGCATCGATACTGCCAACGTCGCGCCAATAGCTTGCATCCTCATACGGTTTGACGCCCGGCACCTTGTTGGAGGCGAGGTTGTAGGCAAACAGCCGGTGACTATTGAGCATGCGTGGCAGAACATGATGACCGAAATCGGTTTCATCGCTGCGGCACCCGGCCAGCGCCTTCACCAGCACGTCGGTGCTGAAGATGTAATTTCCCATCGACGCATAGGCATGTGCCGTATCCGTCGGCATGGACTTTGCCTGCTCCGGCTTTTCCTGAAATTCGGTGACCCGGTCTTCGCTGTCGGTGCCCAGGATACCGAAGCTGGAGGCCTCATCGAGCGGCACCGGTAGTGCCGCCAGCGTGACGTCGGCATTATGCTCGCGGTGAAACCGTATCATCTGCCGCACGTCCATGCGGTAGACGTGATCTGCCCCGAATACCGCCACGAGATCAGGCTGGTGCATCTCAATCAGCCTGAGGCTCTGATAGACCGCATCCGCCGTGCCCTTGAACAAATGCGAGTCTTCATGCATCTGGGGCGGTACCACGGTAACGAACTGGTCAGGCAGCAGCGGTGAGAACACATAGGCCTTGCGAACATGTTCAATCAGGGCCTGCGCCTTGTATTGCACCAGCAGATAGATGGAGCGAATATCCGAGTTAATAAGATTGCTCAGGACAAAATCCACAATGCGGTAACGTGCGCCAAATGGTACCGCTGGCTTGCAGCGCTCGGCGGTCAATGGGCTCAGGCGGCTGCCCTGGCCACCCGCCATCACAAACGCAACCACACTGTCCCGGCGTCCTTGCTCTGCTGGCATCACTGCGCTCCTGATTTTACTGGTTAGCCTGATGGCGTTCAGGGTTCAGTGTAACAAGCCCGCGCCGGAGCGGCATCACTCATCACCGGCAGCGAGAAGGAAAACAGGGGCATAAGCATATGGCGGAGAGGGTGGGATTCGAACCCACGTGGCGGGATGAACCGCCCATCCGATTTCGAGTCGGCGCCGTTATGACCGCTTCGGTACCTCTCCCTTGAGGTTGCATAGCATAGGCGCTCTGCTTCGCGACAACAATACTTGACTTGATCCGTCACCGCCACACTACACCACTCATTGCGTCTCTGCCGTTGCGTGCGTGATCAGCGTTCGCACAAAGGGAATGGTCAGCTTGCGCTGCTGGGTAAGCGAGTGCATGTCCAGCCGTTGCAACAGATCGTACAGCCGTGCCATGTCGCGCGGCCAGTGGCGCAGCAGATATTCACCCACCTCGGCGGGCAAATCCATGCCACGGTTGCGGGCACGCAGTTGCAGGGCTGAAATCTTGCTGACATCATCCAGCGACCGCAGGTGCAGCACCAGACCCCAGCCAAGCCGCGAACCCAGATCAGCGAGCTGTATGCCGGCTGCCGGAGGCGGCGCAACTCCGGATATCAACAGACGGGCACCGGAGGCACGCAGGCGGTTATACAAGTGGAACAGCGCAGTCTCCCACTCGCCCTGTCCGGCCACGGCCTGGACATCATCCACGCACACCAGCGCCAGTTGCTCCAGACCCTCCAGCAGTTCCGGCTGCAGTGTACGCAGATCTTTTAGTGGCAGATACGCGGAGCGCTGATCCTGAATGGCGCAGCCATGACACGCAGCATGCAGGAGATGGGTTTTACCGGTACCGGCTGCACCCCATAGGTACAAAAACTGATGGGCACCGCTTACCAGCGTCTGCACGGCTTGCAGCACCTCCCCATTGGGACCGGGGAAATAATTGCCAAAGCTGGCCTCGTCGCGCAGCCCAACGCCAAGCGGAATCTGTTGTGCCGCGTTCATGGCTCATCCGGTGAACGGTCATACAAATAGCTGTTCACATAACGCTCATGCGCATAGCGCAGCAACACCATCAATACGGCCGCCGCCGGCAGCGCGAGCAACACACCGCTGAAACCAAACAGTTGTCCCCCTGCCATTATGGCAAAAATTACGGCAATCGGATGCAGACCTATGCGATCTCCTACCAGGCGTGGCGTAAGAAAAAATCCTTCTGCCAACTGGCCGATACCGAACACGATCAGCACCGGCACCAGGTGCAGCCAGTCGTGATATTGCACCACGGTCGCAATCCCCGCCGCCAGCACGCCGGTAATCACGCCAAGATAGGGGATGAAGCTGAGCAGGCCCGCCAGCACGCCAATCAGCAGGGCGAGATCAAGCCCGATCAGCCACAGCCCGACGGTATACAGCAGCGCGAGCGACAGCATCACCAGCAATTGACCGCGCAGGAATCCGCCCAGCACTTCGTCACTCTGCGCGGCCAGACGCATGATGGTCTGTTCCGACTTACGCGGCAGCAGATTACGTACCTGTTCCAGCAGCTGCGGCCAGTCGCGCAGCAGATAAAACGTCACCAGCGGGATCAGCAGCAGATTGAGCAGAAAGCCCAACACCGCCGCACCTGAGTTCGACATTGATTTCAGCACATTTGCCGCAATGCCTCCGGCCTCTCGCCACTGGCCGGCCAGGGCCTGATACAAGGTATTCGAGTCGAATCCGGTTATGGCGAGATCAAAACGCTCATACAGCAGCGGTAACAAGGTGCGCTGCACCCAGTCAATGTACACCGGCAGCTTGGTAATCAGCACCGTGATCTGGCGCTCGATAACGGGCACCAGCACGAGCAGCAGCAGGGTAAACAATACCAGCAGCAGCACGAATACCAGCACCGTCGCCAGCGTGCGCGAGAAGCGTCGTGTCTCCAGCCGCCGCACCAGCGGATCAAACATGTAAGCGAGCAGCGCGCCGAGCAGGAACGGCGTAAATATGGGTGCCAGCAGATACAGCAGCACACCGGTGCCGACGATGATGGTCAGCGTAAACCAGCGCTGTGAGTCAGACACGCGTGCTCTCCGTGCTTGTTTGCAGGGCGCGGGTACCCCAGGTCCAGACATAGTGCACACCACTCGCAAGCGTGGTGCCGAGTACGATATAGATCAACGCCTCCACCCCCCCACCGATGCCGGGCAGCACGCTGTGGTGCAGCATCACGGCCAGCACCAGCACGATCTGCATGACCGTATTGAGCTTGCTGATACGGCTGGGCAGCAGATCAAAGTGACGGATGGTATAATGATACGCAACGGCGCCCAGTACGATGATAAAATCGCGGGCAACGATGGCCGCCACCAGCCACAGCGGCAACACTCCGAGCCAGGCAAGCACCAGGTACGACGAGGTCAGCAACAGCTTGTCCGCCAGTGGATCCAGGATGGAACCCAGACGACTCTTCCAGCCATGGCGTTTGGCGAGGAAACCGTCCAGTGCATCCGTGATGCCGGCCAGACCGAATATCAGCAGCGCATCCAGATAACGCTGCTGCAATAGCAGGACGGCCAGCGGCACCACCAGCACCATGCGCAACAGGCTGATCAGGTTAGGGATATCATTATAACGCAGCATATGTAGGGGTATTCTAGCAGCCCGCCGCCATAACGCGAGCCTTACACGTCACTATTATATATTTACAGCCCGGCACTGCCCCCGATACCATACCCTGCACAGGCTCCAGACTCCCGTGAAACCCAAAAATCCCCCTCCTACCGCCACGCCACTCAGCTACCGTGCCGCAGGCGTTGACATAGACGCCGGCAACCGACTGGTGGAAAAAATAAAACCTGTTGCCCGGCGCACGCAACGCCCGGGCGTGCTCACCGGCCTTGGCGGTTTCGGCGCCCTGTTCGAGCTCCCCGCAGGTCGTTATCAGGAGCCGGTGCTGGTCTCCGGCACCGATGGCGTAGGCACCAAACTGAAGCTCGCCATCGAAACCGGTACGCACTCTACGATAGGCATCGATCTGGTAGGAATGTGCGTAAACGACATCGTGGTACAGGGGGCCGAGCCGCTGTTTTTCCTCGACTACTACGCCACCGGGAAACTTGACGTGGACACAGCGGCGGCAGTCATTGCAGGTATCGGTCATGGCTGCGAACAGGCCGGCTGTGCGCTGGTAGGCGGCGAAACCGCAGAAATGCCCGGCCTCTATGCGGCCGGCGATTATGATCTCGCTGGCTTCTGTGTCGGCGTCGTGGAAAAAAAGAGGCTCATCGACGGCAGCCGCGTAGCAGCCGGTGATGCACTGATCGGCATTGCCTCCAGCGGTCCGCACTCCAATGGCTACTCACTGATCCGCAAGATTATCGAGCTCGTGCAGGCCGACCTGCAGCAGGCATTTGCGGGCCGTACGCTGATCGAAACACTGCTTGCCCCCACCCGCATCTATGTCAAGCCGCTACTGGCACTGATGGAGCAGGTGCAATTGCACGCCCTCGCACACATCACTGGCGGCGGCCTGCTCGAAAACCTGCCGCGTGTCATGCCTGACGGTACCTGCGCCCGGCTGGACAGTAGTGCCTGGGCGCGCCCCCCGATCTTTGACTGGTTACAGCAGCAGGGCGTGCTTGCGGATGAGGAAATGTATCGCACCTTCAACTGTGGCATCGGCATGATTGTCTGTGTAGCGCCGCAAGACCTGGATGCCAGCCTCCAGCTCCTGCGCCAGCACGGTGAGGACGTCTGGCACATTGGCCACATCGAGGCGAGTACACCCGGCACTGCTCCACATGTGGTAATACGCTGAGATTGCCCCTGCGTCGGTGAGCACCCCGGATACATTGCCGACCGTCATTCTGGTTTCCGGTCGTGGCAGCAACCTGCAAGCCATTCTGCAGGCTGCTGCCGCACCCTCATCGCCGCTCGAGGTGCGTGCCGTTATCAGCAACCGGCCTGATGCACCGGCACTGGCGGTGGCACGAGCGGCAGGCATACCTACACAGACGGTGGACCATACCACCTATCCGGATCGCCAACACTTTGATGCCGCGCTGCAGACAGCAATCGACTGCCATGCACCCGCATTGGTCGTGCTGGCCGGCTTCATGCGCATCCTGGGTCCGGAGTTCGTCAACCACTACCGTGGCCGCATGCTGAATATCCATCCCTCACTGCTGCCTGCCTACCCCGGTCTTGATACCCACCGGCGCGTGCTGATGGACGGCGTGCAGGAACACGGTGCCAGCGTGCACTTTGTGACACCTGCGGTAGATGGCGGGCCCGTCGTACTGCAGGCGCGTGTACCCGTGCTGCCTGATGACACCGTCACCACACTGGCCGCACGCGTTCTCGAGCAGGAGCATTGCATCTACCCGCAGGCGTTGCGCTGGTTCGCCGAAGGTCGGCTGCGACTTGCAGGAGCCCCCCCTCATGAGTACGCTTTGCTCGACGACAAACCGGTCGGCACTGAACCTGTTGCCCGGACACAGGGTCTATAGCTGCATGCGCAACCTCATCGCCCTCCTGCTGCTGTGTGTCGCGTGGCCCATTACCGCCACCCCGCCGCCCGCGTCCTTCAGCGCCAGTTACACGGTGCATAAAGGGAGTATCCTGCTGGGTGAGATGCACCGCAGTCTCAGCCGTTCGACTGACGCACACTACCGGTTCAAAACCGAAACCTACAGCACCGGATTGGCTGCGTTATTCGTCAAGGACCGTATCGTGGAAAGCAGCGAGTGGGACTATCACGGCGGGGTGATGCGCCCGCTGCATTACAGCTACCGTAAAAGCGGTGGCAAACGTGAACTACAACTCGATCAACATTTCGACTGGGAACGGAAAGTGGTCAACAGGACCGGTGGCACACAGGCCTCAAGCACGCTGCCTGTTGCCGCAGGCACCCTCGACAAGCTTGCCTACCAGGTCGCACTGATGGATGATCTGAAGCAGGGCAAGACCGAGCTTGCCTACACCCTGCTCGACGATGACGAAACCAAAACCTACCATTTTCAGGTGGTGGGCGAGGAAACTTTGAGCACACCGCTCGGCACACTCGAAACATTACGCATCGAACGCGTCATGAATGCCGGCAGCAAGCGCCGCACCACCTTCTGGTGCGCGCCCAGCTTGAACTATCTGCTGGTGCGGCTCGACCAGCGCGAAAGCAACAACGATGAGTTCAGTGCCCTGATCCAGTCCGTAAAGGGCCTGCCGCCTGCGTCTGCCTCACCTTAGCACAGGCATACCTCGGACGAGGGCCTGTCAGCCAAATGGATGGCGCAATACAATAGTGTGGGCACGATCTGGGCCGGTGGAAATGATATCGATCGGGGTCTCGCTGACTTCCTCAATACGCTTGAGATAGGCACGCGCATTCGCAGGTAATTTCTTGTAATCCGTGATTCCGACGGTGGACTCAGACCAGCCCGGAATCTCGTCATATACCGGCTGACAATCCGCCACGGCCTCCGCACCCACGGGCGGTGTCAGGCGTTCAACACCACCGCTGCGGTAGCCGACACACAACTTCAGGCTGTCGAGACCATCGAGTACATCAAGCTTGGTGATACACAAGCCCGAGACACTGTTAATCATATTGGCGCGCCGCAAGGCGACGGCATCAAACCAGCCACAGCGGCGTGCCCGCCCGGTGGTGGAACCAAACTCATTGCCGCGACTGGAGAGATGCTCGCCCATTGCGTCAAACAGTTCGGTAGGGAACGGGCCTGAACCCACACGCGTCGTGTAGGCCTTGGTAATCCCCATGACGTAGTCGAAACTCCGCGGCCCGGCGCCGCTGCCTGTCGCCGCGCCACCGGCGGTAGTATTGGATGAGGTGACGTATGGATAGGTACCGTGATCCACGTCGAGCAAGGCGCCCTGCGCACCCTCAAACAATATTCCTTCACCACGTTTGGCGTACTGATACAGCAATTCCGGCACATCATCTATCATCGGCTGCAAGACTTCCTGCCACGCCAGCGCTTCGTCCAGCACCTGCTGGAAATCCACCTTCGCCACTTTATAGTAATTTTGCAGGACAAAATTATGGTAATCGAGCACTTCGCCGAGCTTGGCCGCAAAGCGCTCGCGATGAAACAAATCGCCCAGACGCAACGCGCGGCGCGCGATCTTGTCTTCGTAAGCCGGGCCGATACCGCGCCCGGTGGTACCGATAGCGGATGCGCCGCGCGCCAATTCGCGCGCCTGATCAAGCGCGACATGGTAAGGCAGAATCAGCGGGCAGGCCTCACTGATCTTAAGCCGCTGCCGCGCCGGCACACCGATACCTTCCAGCATTTTTATTTCGCTCAGCAGTGCGCTGGGCGACAACACCACACCATTGCCGATCAGACACCGCACGCCTTCGCGCAGGATACCGGACGGGATCAGGTGCAGCACGGTCTTCGCACCGTCAATGACCAGCGTGTGGCCCGCGTTATGGCCGCCCTGAAAGCGCACCACGGCGCGTGCGCGGTCGGTAAGCAGGTCAACAATCTTGCCCTTGCCCTCGTCGCCCCACTGGGTGCCAATGACGACTACATTCTTGCTCACCCCGCCCCCTTGCGCCGGGTCACCACCCAGCTCCCCTGAGTCAATTCCAGTTCCCGCTCACAGCCCATTTCACGCGCACCACCCTCCTGCCCCGGCAGGGCGCACAGCACCCGCTCACCTTGCGTGCGCAAGCTGCGTATCACCGCCTCCAGCGCGGCATCTTCCACCCAAGGCGCAAAAATGGCGCCAGGCGTTGTAGCTGCCTTTGCCGATGACAGGTTGACCAGGGTCTTCAGGTCGGCACTAAAACCCGTAGCTGGACGGGCGCGGCCAAACACCGCACCAATGTCGTCGTAGCGCCCACCCTGGGCCACGGCCTGGCCATGCCCCGCCACGTACGCGGCAAATACCGCGCCGGTGTGGTAGTGATAGCCGCGCAGTTCTGCCAGATCGAAATGCAGCGACGTTTCCGGCAACCGGCGCTGCACGGCCTGCGCAAGGTTGCACAAACCTTCGAGCGCGTTCAGTGTTTCAGCAGAGGCCCCGCGCAACACACTGCGGCCATCCTCCAACACCTCCGCGCCACCATTTAACTCCGCCAGCAGCGCGAAGCGCTGGCGGTAAGTCTTGGTTAATGTGAAACTGGACAGCAGTTCTTCGATTTCAGAGCCCGCCTTGCGTTGCAGCGCATCGAACAGGGTTTTTTCCTGCTCCTGCTTCAGATTGGCCTCCCGCACCAGCCCACGGTAAATGCCGACATGGCCCAGATCCAGACAAATACCTGTGACACCTGCAGTTGTGAGGGTTTCCAGCATCAGAATCAGCACTTCGAGATCACTCTCGATACCCTCATGACCATACAACTCGGCACCAACCTGCAGCGGGTTGCGCGAACGCGCAAAGCCATCGGGTAACGTGTGCAGCACGGTGCCGAGGTAACACAGGCGCACCGGCGTCGTGCGCTTGAGGCGATGTGCGTCGATGCGTGCGGCCTGGGGCGTCATGTCGGCACGCACACCCATCAGCCGACCCGTAAGCTGGTCAGTGATTTTGAATGTCTTCAGGTCAAGGTCGTTGCTGGTGCCGGTGAGCAGCGACTCGATGTACTCCACCAGCGGCGGCATCACCAGCTCGTAGCCCCAGCTCCGGAACAGGTCGAGCAGTTTGCGACGCAGGGCTTCGAGCTGCTCCGCCTCAAGCGGCAACAGCTCTTCGATTCCTTCAGGCAACAACCAGCGATCTTGTCGGGACATGAGAGCGATAAGGCCGGGTTTAACTAACGCACAAAGTATAACAGAGCAAGCCCCACCAGCATGCTGATGAAGCCAACGGTACGCAATGTGCGATCATCCATCTGCGCGATCTGGCTGAGGGATTTGCGCAGCCACGCGGGGCTGAGAAATGGCAGCATGCCTTCTATGATGAGCAGCAGTGCGAGCGCGCCTGCCAGGCTATCCCACATGGCGTGCCCGCACTCCGGCGCACCGTCCTCTACCTGGCGCCATCGGCGCGCGGATTCTTGAAGTATTTGAAGAAATCCGCACCGGGGTCAAGCACCAATATGTCATTTTTGTCCTTGAAGGTATTTTTATAGGCATTCAGGCTGCGATAGAGCGAGTAGAACTCGGCATCGCTGCCGAAGGCCTTGGCATAGATGGCTGCCGCCTGCGCATCGCCGTCGCCTCGCACCTGCTCGGCCTTGCTGTAGGCCTCGGCGAGAATGACCGTACGCTGGCGATCTGCATCCGCCCGGATACGCTCCGCCGCCTCAGCACCGCGGGCGCGCAAATCCTTCGCTACGCGCTCACGTTCGGCCTGCATGCGCTGGAACACCGACAGGCTTACTTCCTTGGGCAGATCCACGCGGCGCAGTCGTACATCCACCACCTCGATGCCGAACTGGTGCGCCTGCTGATTGGCGGCCGTGGTCAGCACCTGCATGATGTTGGCACGGTCGCCTGAAATGACTTCCTGTATGGTGCGTTTGCCGAACTCGCCACGCAGCCCGTCCTTGACGATCTGGTAGAGCCGCTGGCTCGCGCGCGCCTCGTCGCCACCCATGCTGCGATAGTAGTCCGCAACATTCTTGATGCGCCATTTAACGAAAGAATCGACAATGACGTTCTTCTTTTCGGCGGTCAGGTAGCGCTCGGGCTCGGCTTCAGCGGTATGAATGCGGGCATCAAACTTGCGCACGTTGTTGATCACCGGCAGCTTTAAGTACAGCCCTGGCGTAAAGTCAGAGCGTACGATTTCACCCAGCCGGAACAGGATGGCGCGCTCGCGCTCATTAACCGTAAATACGGAGAAATAAATCAGCGCCAGTACTGCAATGACAACTCCCGGCAATAATGTCTTCAGCTTCTCCATCAACGTTCTCCCCTGTCGCGGCTACGATCACGCGTATCCTGCTGTGTGCTGCCCTGAGGGGCCATGGTGGTGGCAGGTGGCAACAAGCGCTCCAGCGCCTGACCAGAAGACGGGGATCTCTCGCCATTCATACGGTCGAGCGGAAGGTACAGCAGGTTGCTGCTGCCTTTGACATCGACCATCACCTTGCCTGTATTTGCCAGCACCTGCTCCATCGCATCCAGGTACAACCGCTCCCGTGTTACGGCAGGCGCCTTGCGATACTCGGCCAGCACCTGGGTGAAGCGGCTGCCCTCACCAAACGCCTGCTCTACTACCCGCGACTTGTAGGCAGAACTCTCCTCAATCTGGCGCTGGGCTGCGCCGCGGGCGCGCGGGATAATATCGTTGGCATAGGTTTCGGCCTCGTTGCGCAGACGCTGCTCGTCTTCGCGCGACTTGATCACGTCCTCGAATGCGGCCTGAACCTCCTCTGGGGGTTGCGCGTCCTGCAGGTTGACGCTGGTTACTTCGAGACCACTGCCGTAGCGGTCTAGCACGGATTGCAGGACATCGTCCGTACGCGTCATGACTTCGGCACGGCCTTCGGTCAACACAAAGTCCAGGCTGCTCTTGCCAATGGTCTCACGCACTGCGCTCTCGGTCGCCTGGGCCAGCGTGGCATCCGGATCGATGACGTTGAACAGGTATTCGCGTGCATCCTTGACGCGGTATTGCACTGCCAGCTTGATATCGACGATGTTTTCATCCTTGGTGAGCATCAATGACTCGGCCGGTACACGCGGCGCAGAGGCGCTGCCGCGTGCGGAGCCAGCCGAACGGAATCCGATTTCAACATTGCGGATCTGCGCGACATTGACGACCTCGACGGTTTCAACCGGATAGGGGATATGCCAGTGCGGGCCCGGCAGGGTAGTTACTGTGTATTTGCCAAAGCGCAACTCCACGCCACGCTCCGCCGGATCAACAATATAAATACCGGAGGCCAGCCATACCGCAAATATGATGCCCACGATCAGGGGTATCGGTGAGCGCATGCCTGTACCACCGCCGCCGCGCGCGCCTCCAAAGCCGCCCAGAGACTGCTTCAGCTTGCGGAAAATATCATCCAGATCGGGTGGCCCAGACGCGCCCTTGCGCGATCCTGTTCCCCACGGATTATTGTCGCCACCACCGGGCTCATTCCAGGCCATTACACGCTCCGCTGTTGATAGTTAATTTTCACCGACACAGCATTCGGTCCGAGTATCACCGTGCCCATTATAGCGCTGTTCTGCGCCTGCATACAGCGACTGTCTCTGCGCAGCGTATCCGGTCACGGCCTCACGCAGCAAATCCAGCCCTGCACCGCTCACCGCCGACACCCACACCCGCTTCACCCTGCCCCGCTCATCACACTCGACGCGCGGTGACGCTTCCGGTATCAAATCAATCTTGTTGTATACCTCGATCTGCGGCACGGCCTCGGCGCCGATCTCCTTCAGCACTGCATTGACCTGCTCGATGGCGGCATGACGATTGTCGTCGTGCGCATCGATCACATGCAGCAACAGGTCTGCCTCCTGGGTCTCCTGCAGGGTAGAGCGGAATGCCGCCACCAGATCGTGCGGCAAGTGCCGGATAAAGCCGACCGTATCGGCAAGAATCGCATGGCTGTTGTGGGCAAGATACATGCGCCGTAGTGTCGGGTCGAGTGTCGCGAACAGCTGATTGGCGGCATAGACGCCGGAACGTGTCAGCCGGTTGAACAGGGTGGATTTTCCGGTATTGGTGTACCCCACCAGGGAGACCACAGGTGCCGTCGACTTGCGCCGCGACTTGCGACTCTGGCCACGCTGCACAGCCACCTTCTCAAGCTGCTTGTTTAGGTGACGGATGCGCACCCGGATCAGGCGGCGGTCAGTTTCGAGCTGAGTTTCGCCCGGACCACGCAGGCCGATACCACCCTTCTGGCGTTCAAGGTGAGTCCAGCCTCGCACCAGGCGCGTGGCGATGTGCTGTAACTGGGCAAGCTCGACCTGCAGCTTGCCCTCATGACTACTCGCGCGCTGCGCGAAAATGTCAAGAATCAGCCCGGTGCGATCCAGTACACGGCATTGCAGCAGTTTTTCCAGGTTTCGCTCCTGCGCCGGTGACAGGGAATGATTGAACAGCACCACCTCGGCCTGTTCGCGCTCCACACAGGCGCGCAACTCCTCGGCCTTGCCGCTACCGATGAAGTACTTTGGATTTGGCTGCTGGCGTGAGCCCGTGACTACTGCAACTGGCAGGGTATGCGCAGAGACTGCCAATTCACGCAGTTCAGCAAGATCCTCGCGCTGCTCGGCGGCGCGAAAATCGACATGCACCAGTACGGCGCGCTCGAACCCGCCATGCCGCTGCTGGGGACGATCAAACAATCACCGGCCCCCGCACACGTTCAAGCATTACCCACATCAGGTTCCGCATCCTCCGCGACGGGCAGCTTGACGTTGCGTGATGGCACCACGGTGGAGATGGCATGCTTGTACACCATCTGGCTGACAGTATTTTTCAGCAACACCACGAATTGGTCGAACGACTCGATCTGGCCCTGCAGCTTGATTCCGTTGGTCAGATAAATCGAAACCGGCACGCCTTCCTTGCGTAACGCGTTCAGGAAGGGATCCTGCAATGTTTTCCCTTTGGTCATGTTTGCTTTCCCTTATAGTTATTGGGGCCATCAGCACCAGGGCGTTGGGGGCAACGTTCCTGATAGACACCTTTCGGCCAAGCAAAGGTTTGACACGTATCTGATTACTAAGTTGTGGCTGTGCTGCAATATTTCAACACATTCGCCAAAAGATCGCCGGCCTCACTGTCGAACCAGCGTGTCCCCGGCTCAGCGCGCAACCAGGTCAGTTGGCGTTTGGCGAGCTGCCGGGTGGCTATGATAGCGCGACTCTCCATCTCGTCGCAACGAATCTCGCCCGCCAGAAAGCCCCAAACCTGACGGTAACCCACCGCCCGCAGGGATGCCAGCCCCGGGCTCAAATCGCCCCGCTGGTACAGTGCGCGCACCTCGTCTACCATGCCTTGTGCCAGCATCTGTTTGAAGCGGCTGGCAATACGTCCATGCAGCAGGCTGCGCTCAGGGGGCGCCATCACTACTTTAAGCACCCGATAGGGCAGGCGCTCACACCCCGTCGCGGACTGGAGCACGCTCATCGGTACACCACTCAATTCATACACCTCCAGCGCACGCTGGATACGCTGGGGATCATTGGGGTGAATACGTTCTGCCGCCGCCGGGTCGGCCACAGCAAGCCGTGCGTGCATTGCCGACCAGCCCAGTTGTTCCGCCTCCGCGTTGAGACGGGCGCGCAACACCGGGTCTGCGCCCGGCAGTGCTGACAGGCCGCGCTCCAGCGCCCGGAAATACAGCCCCGTACCACCCACCAGCAGCGGGATCCGCCCGGCGCGGGTAATGCCGGCCATGATCCGCAGCGCATCCGATCGAAACTGGGCGGCGGAATACGGCTCGGATGGGTCGCGGATATCAATCAGGTGGTGGGGTGCTTTGGCGCGCAGCGCAGGTTCAGGCTTCGCCGTGCCGATATCCATGCCCCGATACACCATGGCCGAGTCCACACTGACGATTTCGCATGGCAGCTGCGCGGCCAGTGCCAGCGCCAGATCACTCTTGCCGGACGCCGTAGGCCCCATGAGAAAAATGGCGGGAGGGTTCAACATCATCACTGCGGCTAACGCCGTTACCTGCCACGCAGGAACAATGCGTCGAGTTCATTCAGGCTGACCTGCACCCAGGTGGGACGGCCGTGATTACATTGTCCGCTGCGCTCGGTTCGCTCCATGTCACGCAGCAACGCGTTCATCTCGGCCTGCGTGAGCTTGCGGTTGGCACGCACGGCGGTGTGACAGGCCAGTGTTGACAGTATCCGGTCAGTTTCATTGCTGATACGCATGCTGACACCATGTTCCAGCACATCCGACAATACATCACGCACCAGTGTCGCACTGTCGGCGTCTTTTAATAGTGTCGGCACCTGCCGGATGGTCACCGTTTCCGGCCCGGCGCGATCCAGCTCAAAACCCAGCGTGCTGAACCACACAGCGTGCTCATCCACCAACGCGGCCTCGCGCTCACTGGTCGCCAACGTCACCGGCACCAGCAGCGGCTGTGCCCGCGCGCCCTCACCCGCCAGCGCCGACTTCATGCCTTCATAGGTGATGCGTTCATGGGCGGCGTGCATATCCACCAGCACCAGGCCCTGAGCATTTTCCGCCAGGATATAGATACCCTGTAACTGCGCCAGCGCATAACCCAGTGGCGGGATTGCAGCGGACGCGGCATCGGTGACCGCCACGTCGTCGGGCGCCGGTGCGGCATGCAGGGACTGATACACACCCATCTGCTCCTGCACCTTGAGTGGCATGACATGTTGCACCTGCTGCGCAGGCCGCACTGTGGCTGCAAATGTCGGCGCAGACGTTGCGGGCATCCGCACGGTTGCGCCCGCCGTCGTTTGTGGCTGCGCCAACGCTTCATGCAAGGTGTGAAATACAAAATCGTGAATCAGGCGTGCCTCGCGGAAACGCACCTCATGCTTGGCCGGGTGTGCGTTCACATCTACCTGCTCGGGCGCCAGCGTAAGATACAGCACAAAGGCCGGATGCCGGCCGTGATAGAGCACATCCTGATAGGCCTGGCGCACGGCGTGACTCACCTGCTTGTCGCGCACCATGCGGCCATTCACATACAGCCATTGCAAATCGGGCTGGCTGCGCGAAAATGTCGGGCGCCCAATCCAGCCCTGCAACGCCAGTCCGGTGGCCATCCCCTCCACCCGCAATGATTGCTCGATAAACGGTTCGCCGCACAAGGCTGCCACGCGCCGCGTCTGCTCTTCAGGCGTGTGGGCCGGTCGCAGCGTGTAGAGCGTACGCTCATTGTGACGCAGACTGATCCCGGCCTCGAAACGCGCCAGCGCAATCCGCTTGACGACATCTCCCAGATGATTGAACTCCGTACGCTCGGCGCGCAGAAACTTGCGCCGAGCCGGCGTATTGAAAAAAAGATCGCGCACCTCGACCGTGGTGCCGCACGGATGCGCTGCCGGTTGCGGCTCACATGCCAGCTCACGGCCATCGCCCTCCACCCGCCAGCCGCGATCGTCCCGGGCCGTACGCGATGTCAGCACGAGGCGTGAGACGGAACTGATGCTCGGCAAGGCCTCGCCGCGAAAGCCCAGGCTTTGCACACGCTCCAGGTCTTCCAATGCGCGGATCTTGCTGGTGGCATGCCGCATCAGCGCCAGCGCCAGATCATCCTTGTGAATGCCACAGCCATCATCACGCACGCGCATCAGGCGTGCACCACCCTGCTCAATTTCTATGACAATCTCACGCGCACCGGCATCAAGGCTGTTCTCCAGCAGCTCCTTCACCACCGATGCCGGACGCTCGACCACCTCGCCCGCCGCAATCTGGTTGATCAGGCGCGCGGCCAGCGGCTGGATACGGGACGGCGCATCAGTGCGCACTGTGTCAGGTGTCGGTTTCACGGGGTAGCAGTCTCTCGGCGAGGTTACATACTAACGCGGAGACCGCGTCTGCCGAAAGGCTGTTTAGAAGGTGCCGCTATGGGTTGCCTGCCAACCCGGCGCACCTCTTTGACGCGCGGCGGGGTTTCAGGCGGCCTTGTCTGCAGACTTGGGCAGTGACGTCTGGGTGCCGACTTCCGGTGCGTCTTCTTCATCGACCGGGATGCGCAACACCTCGCCCACCTTGAGCAGGTCGCCGGAGAGCCTGTTGACGACACGTAGCTGGTCGGGCGTGGTTTGGTATTGACGCGCGATGCCCGCCAGTGTTTCGCCGCGGTTGACCACATGCTCGCGCAGCGCAAGCACGCTGCCGGGCGGCGCATGCCGTGCAAAATACGAACGCGCACCACGCATGATGGCCTCGGCCAGTGACTGCTGGAAGCGCGGGTCACGCAACCTTTGCTCCTCTTTCGGGTTGGAGATGAAGGCGGTTTCAACCAGTATCGACGGGATATCCGGCGACTTCAGCACCACGAAACCGGCCTGCTGTACCTGCGGCTTGTGTACATTCCCCACAGCATTCAGGCTGCTCAGCACTTCAGCAGCAATAACCTGGCTGGCGCCGCTGGTGGCGGTCTGTGACAGATCGAGCAAGACCGAGGCCAGCAGTTCGTCCTTGTCTTCCAGGCTGACGCCGCCGACCAGATCAGCGGCGTTCTCGCTCTCCGCCAGCCAGCGCGCGGCCTCACTGCTCGCTCCGCGTTCAGACAAGGTGTACACCGACGAGCCCTTGGCGTTGGGGTGCAGGAAGGCATCGGCATGTATCGAGATAAACAAATCCGCCTTGTGTTGGCGTGCCTTCTGGATGCGCTGACGCAGGCTTAAATAGTAATCACCATCGCGGATCATGACCGGGCGCATGCCCTTTTCTGCGCGCACCAGGGCCTCGAGACGGCGTGCCGTTGCCAGCACTACGTCCTTTTCCAGCGTGCCATTGCGTCCTCGCGCGCCGGGATCCTCCCCTCCATGGCCGGCATCAATGGCGATAACGATTTCGCGTGAGGCAGGCGGGACAACGGCCCTGCTTTCCTGCCCGATCACTGCCGCCTGGGCCGGGAGATGCGTGGGTACTGCAGGTTTGAGCGGGGAAAGGTCTACCACCAGACGGTGGCCATACTGCTGATAGGGCTTGAGTACAAAACTCTTCGCATCTGCGCCGGGCGTGAGGGCCAGCGCAAACCGCACGCCCTTTTCCACCGTGTGTACCTGAAGCCCGGCAAGCAGTCCCCGCATGGCATCAATAGGGGGTAAGGCGCGCTTGAGCGTAGCATGTGCCAGATCGATTTGAAGCTGATCACCCGTACGATTAAGCTGATACTCCACCGGGGCGCTGAGATCAATGACGATGCGCGTATTGTCCGGCGCAGGCCAGACACGCACACCCTCGACCTGCACGGGCGCCGCCCAAGTCGTGGCGGAAACCAGTGCGAGAAGCAAGGCACTCAAGGTTCTCATGATTATCGCCTCACCACCTGAATCTGCCTTTATTGTAGGAAAAGCGGCCACATTTGCAAGCATTTTTTATTATTTAATAAAGGGATAGCAATCAAACCTCCCGGATGAAATCACAATACAGGTGCAAGCTTACAAAATCATGATATAAAGCATTACTGCTCATCCACCTGAGTGGCGGCAGCGAAACGGGCCAGGCTGGCCGCGCCCGCCGCGCTGTGGCTGGCCAGTAGCACCCTGCGTCCTGCCCCCGCATGCTGCAAGGCCACCTCAATATCGGGTGCGGGCAGCAGGCCGCTGGCGCGCTCGGGCCACTCGATCAGGCACACTGCATCGGGCCGGAAATAGTCGCGCACACCCATCGCATCCAGCTCTGCAGGATGCGTGAGGCGGTAAAGATCAAAGTGGTAAATATCCCGCCCCGCCAGGACGTAGGGCTCTACCAGCGTATAGGTCGGGCTCTTCACCGTACCGCTGTGGCCAAGCGCGTGCAGCAGACCGCGCACCAGCGTGGTTTTACCGGCACCCAGTTCGCCACGCAGATAAATGATCAGCCCGGCGCGCAGCCCGTGCGCCAGCGCCGCACCCACGGTCTCCATCGCCTCCGCGCTGGAGGCCACGCACTCATGCGCGGCTGTATTCACAGACTGTTTACCAGGGTGCGGAGATAGGGCATCAGGTCGCCCGCGAGCAAGCCGCGCATGCCACCCTCTGCCGCTGCACGATCCCCGGCCGTCGCATGCAGCCAGACACCGAGGCGGGCCGCGTCACCCCCATTCAGCCCTTGCGCCAGCAACGCGGCAATCACGCCGCTCAATACATCCCCCATGCCGGCGCTCGCCATGCCGGGATTGCCCGCCGCGCACACCGCTATGGGCCCATCCGCCGACACCACCAGCGTGCCCGCACCCTTCAACACGCAAACGCCACCGTAGCGACGTTGCAGCGCCTGTGCGGCCTGAAACCGGTCTGCCTGTATCTCTGTGGTGCTGCATCCCAGCAAGCGCGCGGCCTCACCGGGGTGTGGCGTAAGCACCCAGCCGCTGCGCGTAACCGGCTCGGTCGCCAGCAGTGTGAGCGCATCGGCATCCACCACGCAAGGCAACGCCGACGACTCCAGCCAGGTGGAAAACAACTCTCGCGCCCACGGCGACTGACCCAGGCCGGGGCCGATCACGGCCACATCCGCAGCAGCCAACAAGGGCTTCAGTTCCACGCCATGCGCTACGCCATAACACAGCAACTCCGGCCGTTGCCCACTGAGCGTTACTGCATGGGTTTGACGTGTCGCCAGTGTGACCCGTCCGGCACCGGTGCGCGCCGCCGCCTCTGCCGCCAACCGTACTGCGCCGGGCATGCCGTGATCGCCGCCGATCACCAGCACCCGGCCATAATCGCCCTTGTGCGTATTGCGGTGCCGGGGCGCAAGCGCTACCAGATTATCGGGCGCCAGCAAAACCGCAGCGGGACGGGTGCGCTCGAACAACTGTGGCGGCAAGTCCAGATCATGCAGCACGATGTTGCCGCAGTGATCCGGGCCGTCTGCAGTAAACAGGCCTTGCTTGAGTGCGACAAAACACACTGTGCTTGCAGCCTGCACTGCGACACCCCACACGCATCCCGTATCGGCGTGCAGGCCGGAGGGGATATCAAGCGCGAGTACCGGTGTCTGCGCGGCGTTGATGACTTCTATCGCTGTGCGCCATTCGCCTGCCACCTCGCGCCCCAGCCCGATACCCAGCAGGGCATCGACGATAACATCCGCCGCATGCAAACCGGAGGCTGCGAAAGGCAGTATCGATACACCTGACTCCAGCAGGGTCCGCCTCGCCTCCTGCGCGTCACCCTGCACCCGAGCGGCATCGCCTACCTGCAGTACTGTCACAGCCATGCCCGCTTGTGCCACGCAGTGCGCAAGCACATAGCCATCGCCGCCGTTATTGCCCACCCCGCACATTACCGTGATGCGCTGTGCCTGCGGCCAGTGTGTGCGCAGCTCATTAAATGCCGCGCGGCCTGCGCGCGCCATCATGGTTTGGCCCGGGATATTGAATACATCCATGGCCGCGCGATCGAGTGCACGCACCTCTGCGGCACGATAAAGATTCCAGGGGGAAGCGCTCATGCGCCCATCATAGGTAAGCCCACGCTGCGCGGCAATGCCGCAGACAGGCGCGGGCAAGGGAAGGTATCTCAGCGCTCGCTGTGGCCGAGGTCTTTCTCCGGTGCGATACGATCACGCACCAGCTGTTTGAGTTCTTTCGACTCCGGAAAGCGCTCGTGCTGCTTGCGCGAGAACAGGCAGACGTCGCCGAGGCGCACCTCAAAGACACCCCCTGTGCCGGGGATCAGCGTCACCCCGCCCAGATCTGCCTCAAAGGTGGTGAGCAGCTCCTGCGCCAGCCAGGCGGCACGCAGCAGCCAGCGGCATTGGGTGCAGTACTCAATTTCAATGCGCGGCTTTACAGCCATGGCGGGTTTTTACAGCGGCTAGTTCAGTTCGCGCTGCATGCCGATCAGCGTGAACAGCTCCATGCGCGAGGAGGCATTCTTCAGAAACAGGCCGTGCAGCTTGCTGGTGGTGGTCCACGAGCTCGGCTTGCGCGCACCGCGGTAACACATGCAGAAATGCTGGCACTGCAGGATCACGGCAACGCCCTGTGGCTGCAGGACTTCCTCAATGCTGTCGGCGATCTGTGCGGTCAGTTTTTCCTGCACCTGCAATCGCTTGGCATAAATATCCACTACCCGCGCCAGCTTGGAGAGACCGACGATGCGGCCGTTGGGAATATAGGCCACGTGCGCCTTGCCGACGAAGGGCACCATATGGTGTTCGCAGTGACTGTGCAGATGGATGTCGGACACCAGCACCAGTTCGTCATAGCCCTGCACGTCCTCGAAGGTCTTGCGCAGGTGCTCCTTGGGGTCTTGCGTATAGCCCTGAAAGTGGTCATCCAGCACATCAATCACCCGCGTCGGTGTGTCGCGCAATCCATCCCGGTCCGGATCCTCGCCGATGTACTCCAGCATCGAGCGGATGCCGGCCTTCAGCGCTGCGGCGTCTTTGCCGCGTTTGTCTGTCTTTGACATAGTGATTTCCTGTGCAGGTTGCGTTCGCACGCTTCCCGTGATTTTACATGCTGTTAAGCGGGACGACCAACGCCGATTGATCAGCTGGCGGCTTTTTGGGCCATGAGTACGGTATATTTTTCCAGTAACTGCTCTTTGGTCTCGACGATATCCGGGTTGAGCGGGATACAGTCCACCGGGCACACCTCAACACATTGCGGCGTGTCGAAATGCCCCACACACTCGGTGCACAACCCCGGATCGATGACATAAATCTCGGCACCCTGCGAGATGGCGCCGTTCGGACATTCAGGCTCACACACATCGCAGTTGATGCATTCATCGGTAATCATTAACGCCATGACACAACCTCACGCCTGCCTGTCCTTCACTCGGGGGCAGATACGATACTATACCTGATCAATTTGATCAACAATTGGTCTGCCCCGCGCGCAGCTACGTCGCGGCTGCGGGCTTGATGACATGGGCTGCATCCTCACCCATATAGCGCCACAAGACCTCTGGCACATGAATATGGCCGTGGCTGTCCTGACAATTTTCCATGATCGCCACCAGCGTGCGGCCCACCGCCAGCCCTGAACCGTTCACGGTATGTACCAGCTCCGGCTTGCCCGTCTCCGGATTACGCCAGCGCGCCTGCAGCCGACGCGCCTGAAAATCGGTGAAATTGCTGCACGAGGAGATTTCACGGTATTTATTCTGGCTCGGCAGCCAGACCTCGAGGTCATAAGTCTTGGCGGCGGCAAACCCCATGTCACCGGTACACAGCGCGACCACGCGGTAAGGCAGCCCCAGCTTTTTCAAGATGGTTTCGGCGTGGCCGGTAAGCTCCTCCAGTGCCGCAAAGGAATCCTGCGGCCGCACGATCTGCACCAGCTCCACTTTCTCAAACTGGTGCTGGCGGATCATGCCGCGCGTGTCCTTGCCGTACGACCCCGCCTCACTGCGGAAACACGGGGTGTGTGCGACATACTTGCGCGGCAGATAATCGGCCTCAATGATGGTATCGCGCACCAGATTGGTCAGCGGCACCTCGGCGGTGGGAATCAGGTAATAGTCCTGCTCACCCTTGAGTGCGAACTGATCCTGCTCGAACTTCGGCAGTTGTGCCGTACCGCGCAGACTGTCGGCGTTGACGATATACGGCACGTACGTTTCCGTATAACCGTGTGCCTCTGTATGCACATCCAGCATGAATTGCGTCAGCGCACGTTGCAACCGCGCGAGCGGACCATTGAGGGTCACAAAGCGCGCGCCGCTGATTTTGGCGGCAACGTCGAAATCCATCTGCCCCAGTGCAGCACCCAGATCGACGTGATCCCTGGGCGTGAAGTCGAATTGCTTCGGTTCGCCAACGCGACGCAGCTCCACATTGTCGTGCTCGCTCTTGCCGACGGGCACAGAGTCATGCGGGAGATTGGGAATATCGAGCAGCTTGATCTCCAGCCGCAACTGTATTTCCGCAAGCCCGGTCTCTGCCTGCTTCAGCTTGTCGCCCAGATCAGCAACGGCCTGCAACAACGGCGTGGCATCTTCGCCCGTCGCCTTGGCCTTGCCGATGGCCTTGGAGTTGGCGTTGCGTTCGGCCTGGAGGCTTTCGGCCTCGACCTGCACCTGCTTGCGCTCGGCCTCAAGCGCGCTGAGCTGTGCCACATCAAGCACAAAACCCCGTGTCGCCAACCGTTGTGCCGCTGTCTCCAGCTCACTTCTCAAAAAACGCGGATCCAGCATGGCGGTTAGCTTTCTTTCTCTCCGTTGGCTTCAGTCGGCTCTTCACCTTCCTCTTCCTCTTCCCCGGCACACATATAGACACTGCTGCCGATGATTCTGCCGGGCTTAATGACATCGTGAAAGGCGTCCACGAAAATCTTGGCGCGGCAGCTCTCTTCGGTGTATTCAACCATCAGCATACGCTCCGTACCCACCTTGATGCGGTAACCGTTCCGGTCGAAGGCCGGGTTAAGCTCGTGCACAATCACGTCGCCACCCGGGTGGAAACTTTCAATTGCACTCAGCACCCGATCCAGATGTTCCTTGTCATCGGGAAGATAAATACGCAACACTATGACTTCGAGGGCATGCATATACGGATCCTCAGGCTATTGATACGATCATCTTGAATTTGTACCGCAAGAATCTTCATAGCTGTCTTGCGACGGTCATGCCAATCCATGTGGCACCCAGACATACGACTACACTTAACACGACATTGAACAACGCCTTTACCTGCGCACCTTCCTCCAGCAGATTAAGCGTCTCCATCGAAAATGCAGAAAAGGTGGTAAACCCGCCCAACACACCTATTAATAGCCCGGCACGCCAGACGGGCGCCATACTCACGCGCTCGGTGAGCCACACAAACAACACACCCATGAGCAAACACCCCAGCACATTCACCAGCAGCGTGCCATAAGGGAAGCCACGCCCCAGCAGTCCGTGTGTCCAGCCGGACATCCAGAAGCGCAGCACCGAGCCCAGTGCGCCGCCTGCGGCAATGGCAAGTGTTTGTGTCACGGTATCTGCCTATTTTTTCCTGGTATCGGGCGCTTGCCGGTCAAGTGCACGCAAATGGGCCAATTTCTCGGCGATCTTGATTTCCAGCCCGCGTGCTACAGGATGATAATAGATTTTGCTGCCCAGTGCCTCCGGAAAATACCGCTCGCCTGCGGCATAGCCCTCGCCCTCATCGTGGGCGTAGCGGTAATCCTTGCCGTAATCGAGCTCCTTCATCAAGCGGGTGGGGGCATTGCGCAGATGCAGCGGCACTTCCAGCGACCCCTGTTCGCGCGCGTCACGCAGTGCAGCACCGAATGCCGTATAAACGGCATTGCTCTTGGCGGCGCACGCCATATAAACCACGGCCTGCGCCAGCGCCAACTCACCCTCGGGGCTACCCAGCCGCTCCAATACATCCCACGCCTCGCGGGCGATAGTGAGCGCACGCGGGTCGGCATTGCCGATGTCTTCACTCGCCATGCGCAATACCCGCCGCGCGATATAGAGCGGATCGCAACCACCATCCAGCATGCGCGCCATCCAGTACAGTGCAGCATCGGGTGCGGAACCGCGCACCGATTTATGCAGCGCGGAAATCTGGTCGTAAAACGCCTCGCCGTATTTGTCGAAGCGGCGCGTGCTGCCGCCACTCAGAACTTCATTCAATAGCTCTTCGGTGATGACCGCCTGCCCATCCTGCGGCTCAACCAGATCAGCGGCAATCTCCAGCAGGTTCAAAGCGCGACGCGCATCGCCGTCAGCGGCCAGCGCCAGCCGGTCGCGCAATGCTTCCGCCATCTCCAGTTGCTGCCCGCCGAGCCCCTGCTCCGGGTCGGACAACGCACGCTCCACCACCTGCCGGATATCAGATGGCTGCAACGCCTTCAGCACATACACACGGGCGCGTGACAACAAGGCACTGTTGAGCTCGAACGACGGATTTTCCGTGGTCGCGCCGATAAAGGTGAAGGTGCCGTTTTCCACATACGGCAGAAAGGCATCCTGTTGCGATTTATTGAAGCGGTGCACTTCGTCGACAAACAACACCGTACTCTGACCCAGTGCGCGCGCCTGTTCTGCCTTGACGACGGCTTCGCGGATATCCTTCACCCCCGCCAACACAGCCGAGAGGCTCAGGAATTGCGCGTTGGATGTTTTTGCAATCAGGCGCGCGAGCGTGGTCTTGCCGGTACCCGGCGGCCCCCAGAACACCATGGAGTGCACATGGCCGGATGCAATGGCCAGCTGCAACGGTTTACCGGAGCCGAGCAGATGTGACTGGCCACAGAAATCCTCCAACCGCTGAGGCCGCATGCGGTCAGCAAGTGGGCGGCTGGGGTCGTTATTAGTCATAATTTGAAACATCTGCTGTAGTTTGCCTGCTTCAATAGTTTACAACAGCTTTGCCCTCTCTCCCCCATTCCAGCACAAAGGCCATGATGGGGGCAAAAAGCAAGTCACGGACAGCCGCTAAATAGCCAAAGCAGCCAGCATCTACCCTGTTAGCATTTTACAAATTGATGGTATAGATTATGGAGCACAAGGTAAGAGGTTAAAACGTTATCTCAGCATCCCATTTCCGCCCGGAGGCGAGCATGTCAAATGTAAGGTCTGCCCCTGCTGCTCTGCTACTACTGCGCACCGTTAGCCCGCTCTATGAGTGACGCACAATTCCAGGCGCATGCTTCGATTGGATTGGCTGTGATGGCCTGTCAATCTTTAGAGATGCTATTTGCCATGTGCGTACGGTTGGCGTTCAAACACCAATCCGCCGCTGCCCTAAGTGAGATAACACCGCTAGAGAAGAACTTCTCGAAACCTCCGATGAAAACTCTATTGACGGAGCTTCGGAATTACGTCGACGTATCGCAGGAGTTTGAGAACAAGTTGGTGGATCTTATCGAACGCAGACACACTCTGATTCATCGCTGGGGGACGGAGCATGGATTACCCAATGATGATAGCGCGTTTCAGACAATCACTGTCTTCTCAAATGAGCTTGCGAGGGATGCAAACGGGCTATCAAATGTTACGTACAAGTACATTGCAGAATGGATGAATAAATTTCCGGAGTTTCAGGAACAATTTGCCAAGGATCATTTTATTTGGTCTACTACAGTCCCAAAAGAGTTGGGTGATCTCAAAATTGAGCGCACTAACTAACTGCTGCAATAGTCAAGCAATCAGGAAAATTCTTTGGGGAAGGGGCCTTCTCTGACTAGCAACACCGCCGTATGCCCGTCCACTTGCGATCCTGCTCCTGCCGGAAGTAGGCACCCCTATCCAGTGGCGGTGTGTCCGGATGGGCCTCGGCGTGATGAACCAGATAACGCTCATAGGCATCATCCCCGCTGAGCTCGCGGATAGCATTTATCAATACAACAAGTTTGCACCTGAACATGTCAGTCCCTCACCCAGTCTTCCACTAACCGACTCGGGATATGTGGTGCCTCGGCGCTCGGCAGTACCGCCTTGCCATTGATGCGACGCCACGCAATACGCACCATGTCGAGCACCACGACCCACAGCACGACCACAAAAAACAGCGTCAACCAGGCGTCCAGTTGCTGATTGAAGATGAGGTGCGGGGCGACGGCGGCCTTGTCGGGCGGCAGCAGCCCGGCCGCCAGCTTCTGCGCCATGTCGTTGGCCGCCGCAAAGAAGCCTATGCGCACGTCGTCGCTCATGATTTTTTCCCATGCCGCGCTGGTGGTCACCGTGACTATCCACGCCAGCGGCACGGCAGTCACCCAGGCATATTTCAACTTGCCGGATTTGATCAGGATGCCGGTAACCACAGACAGCGCTATACCGGCGAGCATCTGGTTGGCCATGCCGAACAGCGGCCACAGGATGTTGACACCGCCATTGGGGTCAATGACGCCGATATATAAAAAGTAGCCCCATGCCGCGACAATGGCGGCACTGGTGGCGAGTACCGACGGGTACCAGGAGGTACGCCCCATCGGCTCCCAGATATTGCCGAGCAGGTCTTGCAGCATGAAGCGCCCCACGCGGGTACCGGCGTCGAGCGTGGTGAGGATAAACACCGCCTCAAACATGATGGCAAAGTGGTACCACATGGCGAGCAGGCCATTGCCGAAGGCGCTGCCGAAGATGCTGGCCATGCCCACCGCGAGTGACGGCGCGCCGCCGGTGCGGGCGAACAGGGTCGCCTCGCCCATCTGCCGGGCCAGTTCGTTCATCTGCTCGACGGTCACGGCAAAGCCCCATGACGATATGGTCGCCACGGCCTCCGCCGCTTCCTTGCCGACCACACCCGCCGGGCTGTTGATGGCGAAGAATATGCCGGGATCCAGCACTGTGGCAGCGATCATCGCCATGATGGCAACAAACGATTCCAGCATCATGCAGCCGTAGCCGATCATGCGGATATCACGTTCGTTGGCGATGAGTTTGGGCGTGGTGCCGGAGGCAATCAGCGCATGGAAGCCGGAGATGGCGCCGCAGGCGACGGTAATGAATACAAACGGGAACAGTGTGCCGCCGAAGATGGGGCCGCTGCCGTCGATGAACTGGGTCAGCGCCGGCATTTTCACCTCGGGCTGCAACAGCAGGATGGCAACGGCGAGCAGCAGCACCGTGCCGAGCTTCATGAAGGTGGACAGATAATCGCGTGGCGCAAGCAGCAGCCAGACCGGCAATACCGCCGCGAGAAAGCCATAGCCGATCACAAACCAGGCGAGGCTCAGCCCGTCCATATCGAAGTAGCCGCGCAGCGTCTCGCTGTGATCTATCCAGCCGCCGCCGACGACGGAAAACAGCAGCAGCGCCACACCGATAACCGTACCCTCCAGCACGCGGCCGGGGCGGAGGTGGCGCATATACAGGCCGATCAGCACCGCCACCGGAATGGTGGCAAACACCGTCGAGGTGGCCCACGGGCTGTGCTTCATCGCATTCACCACCACCAGCCCCAGCACGGCGATGAGTATCACCATGATCATCAGCGTGCCGATCAGCGCCGCCGCACCGCCGATCCTGCCCAGTTCATCACGTGCCATCTGGCCCAGGCTTCGGCCGTTGCGGCGGGTGGAGAAAAACAGGGTGACCATGTCCTGTACGCAGCCGCCCAGCACCGCACCAAACAGTATCCACAGCGTGCCGGGGAGATAACCGAACTGCGCCGCCAGCGTCGGCCCGATCAGCGGGCCCGGCCCCGAAATGGCGGCAAAGTGGTGGCCAAACACAATCCAGCGATTGGTCGGCACGTAGTCCCGCCCGTCATTCAGGCGTTCGGCCGGTGTGGCGCGGGTGTCATCAAACACCAGCACCTTGGTCGCAATCCATGCGCTGTAAAAGCGGTAGGCGATGGCATAGACGCACACCGCCGCGACGATGAACCAGATCGCATTGATCGACTCGCCGCGATTGAGCGCGATACCGCCCACTGCCGCAGCGCCGATCATGGCGACCAGCAGCCAGATCAGGACTCTTATGCTTTTATTCCACATGGGTTGGCCTCGTTGCTTTGCTTCGCGCCCAATCTACCAGACCCGGCACACGGAGCAAAGCGCATGCGCCCCTTTCACTCATGCGCCGACCAGTAGCGCTGCGCCTGCTGGCGATAACCCGCAAGCTTCACCCCGCCCGCATCCAGCGTGACCTGTATCGCGCCATGTTCAGGCGAGTTGTAGCGTGTAATGTTGCGCTCTGCATAGCGTTGTACCACGGTTGGATGCGGATGGCGGTAACGGCTGCGGTAACCTGCCGGGATCAGCGCATAGCGCGGGCGGACGGTATCTATAAAGGCCACTGTGGACGAGGTCTTGCTGCCATGATGCGGCACCACCAGCACATCGGCGCGCAGTTGTTCGCCCCAGTGCGCCATCAGCGCCCTCTCCGCTTTTGCCTCGATGTCACCCGTGAGCAACACTTTGCCGTGCGCGGTTGTTACCATCAGCACGCAACTGGCGTCATTGCGGCGTGCGTTCCCCGTGAGCGGATTCAGCACGGTAAATTCCACTCCATCCCAACGCCAACTCTCACCCGCGACACACGGGCCTGCAGCGGGCAGGCGTTCAGGCACGCTGGAGAGCGTGCGGTCCGCAGGGTATTGCTCCAGCAGCGAGGCCGCACCACCAATATGGTCGTTGTCCTGATGGCTGACAATGAGTGTGTCGAGTTTGCGTACGCCGGTGGCGCGCAAATAAGGCGCCACCACCGCACGTCCCATATCAAACCGGACGCTGAAACGCGCGCCGGTATCAAACACCAGCGTGTGCGCGTGCGTGCGCACCACCGTTGCCAGCCCCTGCCCCACATCCAGCAATGTCACCCAGGCCTCGCCCGGCGACGGTGCGGCGGGCCGCACCAGCAACATCGGCAGCAGCCACACCGCGCCCACCCAGCGCGCCGGCCAGCCGCGCGGCAACAGTAACCACAACACGCCGATGGCCGCACTGATCAGCGCCCACAGCGGCGGCGCGGGTTGCAGCCATTGCAGCTGGTCAAAGCGCGCCATCGCCTCCAGCGCCAGCCACAGTTGAGCCATGAACCAGGCGGCGAGCTGAAACAAACTCGCGGCGACAACATCGGGCAGCAACACCTGGCACACGATGCCGAGCAGGGTCAGCGGGATCACGGCGATTTCTATCACGGGAATAGCCAGCAGGTTGGCCAGCGGTGCGGCCAGTGACGCCTGTTGAAACCACAGCAGCAACAGCGGCAACAGCCCAACCGTAATCGCCCACTGCACCCGGCCCCACACCCGCCAGCGCTGCTCGCCCGCACGCCCCTGCACCACCAGCAGAATCACCGCCACTGAGCCAAACGACAGCCAGAACCCCGGCGCCATGACCGCCAGCGGGTCGTAGAGCAGCACGGCGAGTAACGCCACGGCAAGCAGATGCGAGGAGCGTACATTGCGTTGCAGCAGCAATGCCCCCAACACCACGGTCAACATGATCAGCGCACGCTGAACCGGTATTGCAAAACCGGCCAGTGCGGCATAAAACAGTGCAGCGCCTAGCGCACTGGCGGCAGCGGCCTTTTGCGCCGGCAGACGCAACACCCCGGAGCCCGTCCACGACCACAGCCAACGCACCAGCAGAAATACAATGCCGGATACCAGACCGATGTTCATGCCGGAGATGGCAATCAGGTGGGTGGTGCCAGTGCGCTGGAACACACGCCATTGCGCGTCGGTGACGCTGTTCTGGTCGCCATTGGCAAAGGCCGTGATGGCGCCTGCGAAATCGTTATCCACCAGCGCTGCATGGATGCGCTCGCCGAGATACTGGCGAAAGCGTCCCACCGGATAGTTATAAGGATTGGAGTTCAGCAACTGCGGCGGCGGCTTGTCCTTCACGTAACCGGTAGCGCGGATACGCTCGTGAAACAGATAACCTTCGTAGTCAAAGCTGCCGGGGTTGCGAAAACCGTGCGGGCGCTTGAGCCGTACCCACAAACCCCACTCATCACCCAGCCGTAACTGCCGTTCGCCGCGCACATTGAGGCGAATCTTGCGCGGCAGCACCACCGGCGCACCGTCGAGCGTGGCGCGTTGCACATCGAATTCAATGCGCGTGCCGTGCTCCATGCCCTTGGGCACGTCCGCCACGTAGCCTTCTACCCAGAGATCACGCCCTTCCAGTTCTTTGGGCAGATGATCCGCCAGCAGAGCGCCGCTGATCAGCGTGACCCAGACGCTGCCCGCGACAAAAAATGCGGGCAGCAGCCAGACACGGCTGTAGACCGCCAACAACAGACAGGGGATCAGCAGGACAGACCACACCAGCGCAGGCAGCACCGGCAGTTGCTGCACCAGCAGGATGCCGAGCAAAAAGGCCAGCGCGTGCAGGCGCAGATCGCACCACAGCGTGCGGTATCCGGGGACCGGGTGTAATGGCCGGGTCAGGGCGCGACTATGCCTGTGAGTTTTCCAGTGCTTCCAGATAGCGCTCGGCATCCAGCGCCGCCATGCAGCCCGAGCCCGCCGAGGTGATGGCCTGCCGATACACGTGATCGGCCACGTCACCCGCTGCAAATACACCCGGCACGCTGGTGGCGGTAGCGTTGCCGGTAATGCCGCTCTGCACCTGGATATAGCCGTTGCTCATGTCGAGCTGGCCCTCGAAAATTGCCGTGTTCGGCTTGTGCCCTATGGCGATAAAGATACCGTTCACGGCAATATCCTGACGACTCTCATCCGCCACGTTTTTAATGCGCATGCCGGTCACGCCACTGTCATCGCCCAAAGCTTCATCCAGCGTGCTGTTCCAGACGATATCGACACGACCCTCCGCAGCTTTTTTGTTCAGCTTGTCGATCAGTATCTTTTCCGCCTTGAACTTGTCACGCCGGTGCACGATGGTAACGTGCTCGGCAATATTGGACAGGTACAGCGCCTCTTCCACCGCCGTGTTACCCCCGCCGATCACGGCGACCCGCTGGCCTTTATAAAAGAATCCGTCACAGGTCGCGCAAGCCGAGACACCGCGCCCCTTGAATGCCTCTTCGGACGGCAGGCCGAGATACATCGCCGATGCGCCGGTGGCGATGATCAGTGCGTCACAGGTGTACTGGCCCGCATCACCGGTCAGAAGAAACGGCCGCTGCTTCAGGTCTGTGGTGTGAATGTGGTCAAACACGATCTCGGTATTGAATCGCTCTGCGTGCTCGCGCATGCGCTCCATCAGTGCCGGGCCCTGCAGGCCGTGCACATCACCGGGCCAGTTATCGACATCGGTGGTCGTCGTCAGTTGCCCACCCTGCTCGAGACCGGTGATGAGCACCGGCTTGAGATTGGCGCGCGCAGCATATACCGCGGCAGTGTACCCCGCCGGGCCAGAGCCCAGAATCAGCAGGCGGCTGTGTTTAACGCTGGACATGAGGTCACCGTTCCCGGAAAAAGTTGCATGATACTCATAAGTCAGTAAGTAAGACTACATTTCCCGCTATATCCCGCCCCCTGTTTAGGGGGCGGGACAGGGTGGGGGTAGACTAAACAGGGTGCTTACTCAGGAGTCACACTATGGAGTAGTGCAGCCTTACCTTGTGACTTCTGAGTAAACGGGAAACCCGGGGCTGTCATTGCATCACAGCCTTCCAATACGCTGGACGCCAGCCTACAATCGTGACTGCTGGCCGCTGGCATCCACTATAAATAAGAGGTAGCAATGCAGATATTCCGCACCAAACCCAGCTCGTCGGATGCTTATTGCAACATCGGCCTGAAGCGATCATTGAGCGCGTTCGACCTGACACTGCTCGGGATTGGCGCGATCATCGGCACCGGCATCTTCGTGCTCACCGGCATCGCCGCCGCCACCAAGTCCGGGCCTGCCGTGGTGCTATCATTCATGGTGTCGGGCACCGCCTGCGCCTTCGCCGCGCTGGCCTATGCTGAACTCGCAGCCAGCCTCGGTGGCTGTGGCAGCGCCTACGGCTACTGCTACTCTGCAATGGGAGAACTGCTGGGCTGGATGGTGGGCTGGATTCTGATACTGGAATACGGCGTAGCAACTGCGGCCGTCGCCAACGGCTGGTCCGGCTATTTCAACAATGCGCTCACGGCCATAGGCTACCCTCTGCCTGACATCCTCACTCAAGCACCCTCGCAAGGCGGCCTCATTAACCTGCCTGCCGCTGCCATTGTCATGCTGCTTGCCGTACTGCTGGCCATCGGCGTCAAACAGAGCTCCCAGTTCAACGCCGCGCTGGTGTTCGTCAAACTCCTCACCATCGCCGTGTTTATCGGCGTTGCAGTGTTTCACGTCAACCCAGATCTCTGGCATCCTTTCATACCCTTCGGCTGGAGTGGCACCAGCGCCACCGGTGAATCCGTGGGTGTGCTTACCGGTGCAGCTATCGTATTCTTTGCCTACATCGGCTTCGACGCCGTCACCACCGCCACCGAGGAGACGAAAAACCCACAACGCGACGTACCCATCGGCATCATCGCCTCGCTTGTATTTTGCACCGTAATTTACATTGTGGTATCAGGCCTGCTCACCGGTATCGTTTCCTATAAAGAACTGAACGTCTCATCGCCGGTAGCGCATGCATTGCAACTGCTCGGCATCAACTGGGCCTCAGGCCTGGTCGCCACCGGCGCCCTTGCGGGTCTCACCACGGTGATGCTGGTGCTGTACTACGGTCTCACTCGCATTTTATTTGCCATATCGCGCGATGGTATGTTGCCGATCTTCTTTAGCGAGGTACATAAGAAAACTCACACACCGGTGCGCGTCATTATTCTGTGCGGACTGCTCATCGCCACCATTGCCGGGCTTGTGCCCTTGGGCGATCTGGCCGAGTTGACCAACATCGGCACGCTGGCAGCGTTTGTGTTCGTGTGCATCGCTGTAATTATGATGCGTGCCCGCGAACCCGGTCTATTGCGTCCGTTCAAATGCCCCTGGCACCCGGTCATACCTATTCTGGGCATAATCTTCTGCGGAACACTGATGGCCTTCCTGCCGCTCATCACCTGGCAGCGCTTCGGCGTGTGGCTGCTGATTGGCCTGGCCGTTTACTTCACTTACTCCATGCACAACAGCCAGCTGGCAAAAGAAGCGCCGTAGAGTACTTTCAAAAGGAATGCCTGCCCATCATAAACAGGCCGCCAAACAGCCAGGAGAAAACAGCACCGATAAACATCAGGATGAGAAAGGCCGGGATCGCAGCAATCACCCACTTGACCATGAAGACCACCATGGACCAGAAACTCATGCTGATGTCCGTGACCACTACTTCCGTGGGGTTGTCCGAGTTCATGCGCGCCTCCTGACTGTTAGATTACAGGGATTTATTGCAGTAATTGATCAAGCCATTGGTTGAGCAGTCATGGGTCGTGACGCTGGCAGCAGACGTCAGCTCCGGCAATATCCTCTGCGCCAGTTGTTTTCCCAGCTCCACGCCCCACTGGTCAAAGGAGTTGATATTCCAGATTACGCCCTGCACAAAAATCTTGTGCTCATAAAGCGCAATCAGCGCACCCAGCGTATGGGGGGTGATTCTTTTCACCACGATGGAGTTGGTGGGCTTGTTACCCGGAAATATTTTATGCGGCAGCAGGCTCTCCAGCGCCTCGCCCTGCAAGCCTTGCTGCACCAGCTCCGCGCGCGCCTCGGCCTCGGTTTTACCCCGCATCAGCGCCTCGGTCTGGGCAAAGAAGTTGGCCAGCAGAATACGATGGTGCTCGCCGATGGGGTTATGCGTTTCCATCGGTGCAATGAAATCGGCCGGGATGAGCTTGGTGCCTTGATGCAACAATTGATAAAATGCGTGCTGGCCGTTGGTGCCGGGTTCGCCCCAGAGCACAGGGCCGGTCGCATAATCCACGTGATGGCCGTCACGTGTCACGCCCTTGCCGTTACTCTCCATGTCACCCTGCTGAAAATAGGCCGGGAACTCGCATAAATACTGGTCATAGGGAAAAATGGCCTGGGTCTGCGCGCCAAAGAAATTGTTATACCAGATGCCGAGTAGCGCCAGGATCACTGGCATGTTTTGCTCCAGCGGCGCAGATCTGAAATGCTCGTCCATCTCATGCGCGCCCGCCAGCAAGGCCTCGAAATTCTCCATGCCGATATAGAGCGCAACAGGCAGGCCGATGGCCGACCACAGCGAGTAGCGTCCACCCACCCAGTCCCAGAACTCAAACATGTTTGCGGTATCGATACCAAAACTGGCGACTTCGCCCGCGTTGGTCGAAACCGCCACAAAATGTCTGGCAATCGCCGCCTCACTTTTGGCGATCTTCAAAAACCACGCGCGCGCCGTATGCGCATTGCTGAGCGTCTCCTGCGTGGTGAAGGTCTTGGAGGCAACAATAAACAGCGTAGTCTCGGGGTTAACAACCTTCAGCGTCTCGGCCATGTGCGTGCCGTCTACGTTAGAGACAAAGTGCATGCGCAGACCCGCCTTGCCATAGGGCGTAAGCGCTGCACACACCATCTTCGGCCCGAGATCGGAGCCTCCGATGCCGATGTTGACGATGTCGGCGATGGCCTTGCCGCTGTAACCCTTCCACTCGCCGCTACGCACTGCCTCGGTGAATTTCTGCATGTGCGCAAGCACCGCGTTCACGTCAGGCATGACGTCCTCGCCATCAACAACTACAGGGCGGTTGCTGCGGTTGCGCAGTGCAACGTGCAATACGGCCCGGTTCTCAGTCACGTTGATTTTGTCGCCGGAAAACATCTTTTCCGACCACGTCTTGATATCGGCCTGCGCCGCGAGATCAAGCAGCAACCGTAACGTTTCCTCGGTAATGCGGTTTTTGGAATAATCCAGCAGGATATCGTTGACGCTGAGCGAAAACCGGTTGAAGCGCTGCGCATCCTCCTGAAACAGGTCGCGCATGTGAACCCGCGCCAGTACGGGGTAATGGGCTTGCAACGCCTGCCAGGCCCTGGACTGTGTCAGTGCGCTCACGTGATTAGCTCTCCGGAATATGCCTTATGGATTCTACACCTAAAGCCAGGCTTTATACCGCAGCATGCCTTTCGCGCCCCCTTCAGTACATGCACCCCGGGTCACCACCAGGCTCGCCTGCGAGACTGATGTCATTACGCCAGCACTGGTATTCACGCTCGAACAACCGGTTGGCCTCGCCCGGCCCCCAACTACCTGCAGGATAGGTATGAATGAAGTCGCGTTCCATCGACCATGTCTTGAGAATCGGATCCACTACCCGCCAGGCCCAGCTCACCTCGTCATAACGCAGAAACAGCGAGTGATCGCCTTCAATGACATCCAGCAGCAATGCCTCATAGGCATCAAGCTGTGCCTCGAACTCCTGTCGGTAGCTCGCGTCCAGGCTCACGGTGTGGGTGTGCATCTTGAGGCCCGGCAACTTGGCCTGAATCTCGACCCTCAGACATTCCTCCGGCTGTATCCCCAGCAACACCCAGTTGGGCCTCACCTGCTCTGTGATGGTCTCCCGGAACAGCATTTGCGGCGCGTGCTTGAAGCGTATGGCAATGCTGGACGTCGGCTTCGCCATGCGTTTTCCGGTACGCACATAAAACGGCACGTTACGCCAGCGCCAGTTGTCGATATAGAGCTTGAGTGCCGCATAGGTCTCCGTTGAGCTGCCGGCCGCCACGCCTTTTTCATCCGTGTAACCAGCAGCCTTCTTCCCCCCCACCATGCCACGGGCATACTGTGCACGAAAGGCGTGCGCGTGCACCGCGCTTTGCGGTATGGGACGTATGGATTTCAGCACCTTGACCTTCTCATCGCGCAATGACTCTGCGTCCATGTTGGCCGGTGGCTCCATCGCCACCAGCGTCAGCATTTGCAGCAGATGGCTTTGCAACATGTCACGCAGGGCGCCTGCGCCGTCGTAATACTCCGCGCGGCCATCAATACCGTTGGTTTCCGAGTGTGTAATCTGGACGTGATCGATGTAGTTGCGGTTCCACAGCGGCTCAAGCATGATGTTGGCGAAACGGAATACCAGCACGTTCTGCACCGTGCCTTTGCCCAGATAGTGATCGATGCGATAGATCTGCTGTTCGGAAAAATTCCGGTGCAAGCGCTCTTCCAGCGTCTGCGCGCTTTCGAGATCGTAACCGAAGGGTTTTTCCACCACCAGCCGCCGCCAGCCGCCGTCCTCCTCATGCAGGCCAACGCTGGCGAGGTGCTGACTCACGGCGCCGTATTCGGCGGGACGGATCGCAAGATAAAACACCTTGTTTTCCGGAAAGTGATGTTCCGTCTCCAGCATATCCTTCAGGCGCTGGAAGGTTTTGACATCCGTCATATCGCCCTGGAAATAATGCAGCCGTGCGCAAAAATGGGTGAACACTTCCTCATCGATTCCGCCCCGCACGCGCGTCTTCAGCAGTGTCGCCACCTCTTCCCGCCACTGTTCGGTGTTCCATTCGCGCCGACCAAAACACACGATCGCCGTCCCCTCAGGAAGGCGCGACGCTGCCTCCAGGTGGTAGAGTGCGGGCAGCAGCTTGTTTTGCGACAGATTGCCGGTCGCGCCAAAAATGACAAATGTGCAGGGCTCAATCATGCTTTTTCCCTGCCTCAGGCGCAACGTGACCGCCAAAGGCATTACGCATCAGTGACAGCAGGCGATTGCCATAACCACCGTCTCGGCTCGCAAAGCGCATCTGCAATGAGAGGGTCATCACCGGTGCGGCGACGCCCTGGTCCACAGCCTCGATGGCAGTCCAGCGGCCCTCGCCGGAGTCCTGCACCTCGGATGAAAATTGTTCCAACAACTGCTCCACGCTTTTGCCGTCGCGTTTGTTCAAGGCATCTGCGGTAAGGTCGAGCAACCAGCTGCGCACCACGGAGCTGTGACGCCACAACTCGGTGATCTGCGCGAGGTCGAGATTGAATTCGCTCTTGCCGTGCAGCAGCGTCAGCCCCTCGGCATAGGCCTGCATCATGCCGTACTCAATGCCGTTATGAATCATCTTGGCAAAGTGGCCGGCACCGATCGGCCCAACATGGGCCCAGCCTCGATCCGGCGCGGGGGCCAGCACCTTGAGCACCGGTTCGACCATTCTGACCGCCTCTATGCTGCCACCCACCATCAGGCAATAACCGTTATCCAGTCCCCAGACGCCACCCGATGTCCCGGCATCGATGAAGGCGATGTCGTGCTTCGCCAGCAGCACGCCACGGCGCTCACTGTCATGGTAATTGGAGTTACCACCGTCGATGATGATGTCACCCTGCTCCAGCAGCGGTATAAGATCGAAAATTGCCTGCTCGGTCGGGGCACCGCTTGGCAGCATGAGCCACACCACACGCGGCGCAGAAAGTTTGCGCACGGCATCGTCGAGCGACTGCGCCGCAACCACGCCTTCCTCACGTGCCAGGCGCTGGACAATGTCGTGACTACGGTTGAAACCGACCACCTCGACACCGCCCCGGCACAGGCGTCGCGCCATGTTGGCGCCCATCTTGCCCAACCCTGCCAATGCAATTCTGATCGTCATGATGTCAGCTCCATGCTGGAAACATACTGCAAATAACTGTGCAACCTCATGTTTATGCGATAATCATGCCACACTACACCTCCAGCTTCTAATCTACCAGCCCAGACCTGCACCATGACCCATCTACTATTTGCCGTGAGCGAAGCGCATCCCCTGATCAAGACCGGCGGGCTGGCGGATGTCGCCTGCAGCCTACCCCGCGCACTGCAACCACACCTGCGTACGCTACGTCTGATCATGCCCGCCTACCGGCAGGCGATTGCGCGCGCGGGCCAGCTGAAACCCATCGCCACGCTACAGCTCGCCGGGTTCACCGAACCCGTACGCATTCTCGAGGGGAAAATGACGGACAGTGGCATCACGCTCTGGCTCGTCGATGCGCCTGCGTATTTTGATCGTGAGGGTGGGCCCTACGGTGACACCGAGGGCATAGACTGGCCGGATAACGCGGCCCGTTTTACACTGTTTGCGCGCGCCGTCGTTGAGATCGCCTGTGGTCGTGCCGGCCTCGGCTGGCAACCCGATATTGTGCACTGCAACGACTGGCAAACCGGCCTGGTTCCTGCGCTACTGCAACATGAAACCGTACGCCCCGCCACCGTCTTCACCATCCATAACCTGGCATACCAGGGCCAGTTTGAGGCCGCTGTGTTTCCCACCCTCGCACTACCAGCATCGCTGTGGGGGTCTGAAGGACTCGAATTTTATGGCCGCCTGTCCTTCCTCAAGGGCGGCATTGCATTCGCCGATCGCCTCACCACCGTGAGCCCGACCTACGCCCGTGAAATACAGACGCCCGAGCTCGGCTATGGACTGGAGGGCCTGTTGGCATTCCGCGCTACACGTCTGACGGGCATTCTGAACGGTGCCGACTACACGCAGTGGGAGCCCGCACATGACGCATTTATCGAAAAACCCTATGACATCCACTCGCTGCACCTGAAGGCTGTCAACAAGCGGGCACTGCAGCGCAGCATGGGCCTGCCGCATACAGCCGACGTGCCCCTGCTGGGAATGATTGGCCGCCTGGTAGAGCAAAAAGGCATCGACCTGCTGCTGGCGATACTGCCGAGCTTGCTTCAGCAACCGGTACAACTCGCCGTGCTCGGCAGCGGTGAGAAAAAATTCGAGCAGGTACTGCTCGAGATCGCCAGACGCCATCCGCACCAGATCGCCGTATACATCGGTTACAGCGAGGAGTTGGCACACCGCATCGAGGCCGGGGCCGACATGTTTCTCATGCCATCCCGTTTTGAGCCCTGCGGCTTGAACCAGATCTACAGTCTGCGCTACGGTACCGTGCCCATCGTACGCCACACCGGGGGACTGGCTGACAGCGTAGTAGACGCCACCCCGGGACATCTCCAGAGTGGTACTGCCACCGGTTTCGTGTTCGACGCCACCACGCCCGAGGCCCTGCTGCATGCGCTCCAGCGCGCGCTGGCCCTGTACCATCAGCCTGTGCAATGGCGTAAGGTAGTCGCATGCGGCATGCAGCAGGACTTCAGCTGGGGCAGCAGCACAGATGCCTACCTCGAGGTATACCGTCAGGCACTGGCCGACCGTGGCACGCCCGCTCCTGTGTAATTATCGTTATAATGATGCGCTTTGTTGTGTGCGGGCTTGAGCGCCGATATCGCCCCCTGCCGCGGCTCGAATAACGCGACACTACACTGAACAACAGGAATACGAATGGCCGGCCAGGGTTATAACGACAAGGAGTTACGCGCACGCGTCAAACTGCTGGGCACCCTGCTCGGCAATGTGCTGCGTGCGCAGGCAGGCGAGCGCGCGCTCAAAATGGTGGAGACGCTGCGCAAGGGTTACATCGGCCTGCGCACCAAGGACAACCCGCTCAAGCGCCGCCGCCTCGCCCAACTCATTGACGCGCTCGATCCGGGATTCGTCACCCATATCGTGCGCGCCTTCAGCACTTACTTCAGCTTGGTGAACATCGCGGAAGAGGCGTTTCAACATCGCCTGCGCCGCGCCCAGGTGCGGGCGGGCGGTACACTCTGGGTCGGCTCGTTCGATCATGCCCTGCGCCAGCTCTGCTCTCAGGGCGTCACTGCAGAGCAGCTGCAAACACTTCTCGATCGCCTGCAATTCATTCCGGTCATCACCGCGCATCCCACGGAATCCAAGCGTCAGACCATCATGGAGGCGTTACGGCGTATTTTTCTCACCAGCGAACGCCTGAACGAACACCGCCTTACCAAAAGCGAACGTTACGAAATCACGCAACTGCTGGAAGCACAGGTTCAGATACTGTGGAAGACCGACGAGGTGCGCGTGCACCGTCCGCAGGTGGTCGATGAAATCCAGAACGGTCTGTTCTACTTCCGCGAGAGCCTGTTTCAGGCCGTGCCCGTCGTCTACCGCTACATGGAAAATGCCATCCAGCGCACCTATACCAAGGGCAACGAACAAGCCCGGCAAATCCATGTGCCGAGCTTCCTGCGTTTTGGATCCTGGGTAGGTGGCGACCGCGACGGCAACCCCAACGTAAAACCCGAAACCACGGAACTCGCCCTGCGCATGCAGGCGCGGGTGGTATTGCTGGAATACCTCTCACGGCTGTCTGCCTTGAGCCGGGTACTGACCCACTCCAGCCACCTCAGCGCCCCTTCCGCCGAGCTGCTTGCAAGCTTCAAGACCGACAAACGCATCGCGCCCTCCATGTTTGGCGGCGACCATGAGCGCACCAGTCATGAGCCTTACCGGCGCAAACTCTACATCATGCACCATCGTCTGGAGTACAACCTGCGTGCGGTGAAAAAGCGACTGGAAGGTGATTTTGATGCGCCTCTGGCGGTAGCCGCCTACTCCTCCGAGCGAGAATTTCTCGCCGATCTTTACCTGATTCGCGATTCACTCATCAGCCACGGCGACTACAACATCTCCATGAGCGGGCTGCAAGACCTCATCCGCCTGGTCGAAACCTTCGGCTTCTTTTTGATGTCGCTCGATATCCGTCAGGAGTCATCGCGCCACACACAGGCAGTGGCTGAACTCTTCACCACCCAATCACAGGCCATTGATTACGACGCCCTGTCCGAAGACGAGCGCATCAAACTGCTGGGGCGCGCACTGGCACAATCCGACTGTCTCACCCAGCAGGCCAACCTCAGCGCCGAAACCCGCGAGACACTGGAAGTCTTCAACGTCATGGCGCGCATGCGCGTGGAAACCAGCCCCGAGGCCTTCGGCAGCTACATCATCTCCATGACGCGTTCAGCCAGCCACGTACTTGAGGTGTTGCTGCTCGCGCGGCAGGCCGACCTCGCCGGTTACCGCGATCAGGGCTGGTATTGCGACATTCGCGTCGCCCCCTTGTTCGAGACCATCGACGACCTCGCCCACATCGAGCCGGTGATGGAGGCGCTGTTGTCCAACCGTACCTATAGCGCGCTGCTCAAGGCTTCCGGCAATCTACAGGAGGTGATGCTGGGTTACTCCGACTCCTGCAAGGACGGCGGCATACTCGCCTCGTCGTGGAGCCTGTACGAAGCGCAGAAAAAAATTACCGCATTGACCGCCCGGCACGGTGTCGAATGCCTGCTGTTTCACGGACGCGGCGGCACCATCGGGCGCGGCGGCGGCCCGACCCACGAATCCATCCTGTCACAGCCGGAAGGCACGGTGCACGGCCAGATCAAATTCACCGAGCAAGGCGAAATGGTGTCGTATAAATACAGCAACAGCGAAACCGCCATATACGAACTCTCCGTCGGCGCTACCGGCCTGCTCAAGGCCAGCCGTGGACAGGTACACCCGCCTGCGGTGGATAATCCGGAATACCTTGCCATCATGCAGCAACTGGCAGAACTGGGTGAGCGCTGCTACCGCGATCTGACCGAAACCACACCCGGCTTCAGCGACTATTTTTACGAAGCCACACCCATCAACGAAATCGGCCAGCTCAACATCGGCTCGCGGCCCTCGCACCGCAAGAAAGGCGATCGCTCAAAATATTCCGTGCGGGCCATCGCCTGGGTGTTTGGCTGGGCGCAGTCGCGCCACACCATGCCCGCCTGGTATGGCATCGGCACGGCCCTCGAAAGCTGGCACGGCGGCGACCCGAAACGCTTCGCCATGCTGCAGGCCATGTACCGTGACTGGCCGTTTTTCCGCGCCCTGCTCAGCAACACCCAGATGGCCTTGTTCAAGGCCGACATGGATATCGCGCGCGACTACGCCGACCTGTGCAGTAACCGCAGTGAAGCCGACCATATTTACGAACTTATCCGCACCGAATACTACCGCACGATACGCGAGATACTGAAAGTCGTCGGCGCCGAATCGCTGATTGAGGAAAACCCGCCGCTCGCGCTCTCACTCTCACGTCGCAATCCCTATCTCGACCCGCTCAACGCGATCCAGGTCACACTGCTCAGGCGTACCAGAAATGAAGAACTCAGCGAACCCGAGCGCCACCGCTGGCTCGCCCCGCTGCTGCGCTCCATCAACGCCATCGCAGCTGGCATGCGCAATACCGGTTAGCCTGTTGCAGATTAACTTTTCCAAATACTTCACGCGCACAGCACGCGCTACGCCATGAAGACCCCCAAAAGAATTGAACCGCTGGTCGAGGATGGTCTGGTCGACACGGTCGTGCGTCAGCTCATGAGCGGCAAGGAGGCCATGGTCTACGTGGTGCGCTGTGGCGAAGACATCCGCTGTGCCAAGGTGTACAAAGAGGCCAACAAACGCAGCTTTCGTCAGGCCACCCATTACACCGAAAGCCGCAAGATGAAAAGCAGCCGTCGTGCCCGTGCCATGGAGAAAGGCACCCGCTATGGTCGCAAGGCACAGGAAGACGCCTGGCAAAGCGCCGAAGTGGATGCCTTGTACCGTCTCGCCGCCGCTGGCGTGCGTGTGCCACAGCCCTATCACTTCCATGCGGGTGTGCTGCTGATGGAACTGGTGACCGACGCCCATGGCGAAGCCGCCCCGAGGCTCAATGAACTGGTGCTGACAGCAGAGCAAGCGCACGAATACCACGGCATATTGATAACGCAGGTGGTGCGCATGCTCTGCGCCGGTCTCGTGCACGGCGATTTATCAGAATATAACGTGCTCGTCGGCACCGAAGGGCCCGTCATCATCGACCTGCCGCAGGCCATTAACGCCGCAGGCAACAACAGTGCCTTCAGCATGCTCGAGCGCGACATCAATAATCTGGCCACCTACTTTGGCCGTTTTGCGCCCGAGCTGCTGACGACCGACTATGCCATGGAGATCTGGGCACACTACGAGGGCGGCAAGCTGCGCCCGGAGATCGAGTTGACCGGTCGCTTCGCGCGCAGCGAGAAGCCGGCGGATGTGAAGGGTGTCATGCGGGAAATTGACGCCGCGATCAAGGAGGCCGAAGAGGAACGGCAACGCTATCTTCAGCGCATGCAGCAACAGTAGGATTTATGCACCCAGGGAATGTGCACTATTATTTAGCCTTGCGTTTACCCCGCTCAATGCGCAACGCCGCGTTAATCGCCTGTTGCGCCCAACTCAACATGGCTTCAGGCTCTTCAAATACCTCCGGCGGTGCCTCGTAGTACTTCATGGTGGTCAATTTGCCACGCGCGGTGTAGGTGAACGGCCCCAGTCCGCGCTCCGTAAATTCAGCACGGTTAAGGTCATCGACTTTGAAATACAATCTGTCTTCGAGTATGAGCGCGAAAATTGTGTCGCGTTGGTAAATCCCGTGCCCGCCAAACATCGCCCGCGCACTCACGCTACCCAGCGGTGCCAGCTGCTCCAGCACAAACTCAACAAATTCATTGCGTACCGGCATGATTAGCCGAGACGTTCGCCCCAATCGATTGCGAGAGGTCGCGCTGTACCTCACTCATCCCGCGCTGATAAAGGGTCAGCTTGAACACAGGGTTATGATGCACTAGCTACTCCAATAAACTTATCCTTAGGGAAAGTCTGTTTGGCGAAGGTTCTAAGCTTGTTTAACACATCAAGAGTTGATCCACAGCTTTCGTATACATTGCTGTACATCTGATCTGTTTGGTTTCGTAACGTACCCACCAACCTGGGCCCTAGCTTCTGGGAAATCTCATCTAGGCTAATTGGCACTCCATTCTTTATCCCAAGACTCACGAAAACAGGCTGCAATTCTCCGATGTGAAAATCACTCCTAAGCTGGATCGCTTTAAGAGCCATCTCAAACCTCTCTTGTTCAAGCGTTACCTCCATAAGCAAGTTTGGATTTGATGACTCAAGCAAGAAATGAAGATTATCAATTTTCACCCTAATGTCTTGGGAATCGTTAGTAGTGAGGGCTGGCGCATTTACGAAACGAAGATTGTCGTCCTTAAAGGCATCTAAATCCTCCTTCATATTGCACAAGGCTCTGTATTGTCTTGCCAGGGTAAACAAAGCTTGGTTAATGGATGACACCCGTTGATTCCGTTCCTTACGGCACTCCTTTTTGTCTTGCAGGTAAAAAGCAAACCAAGCCCCAGCAAAAGCTGCAATCAAGGTTGCCAGCCAAGGCGCAAAATCATTCACATACATAATCTAATCACACGCGGAGAGTGCGTAGGATAACGTGCAGGTTGGATAGAGCCCAAGCGCAACCCATCGCCTGCCTAGGCCACCTGCACCGGAATGGCATTGCGGCAGTGGGTAATGCGGTTGTGTTCGTTGAGGTAGACGAGGGTGGGGTGGAAGTTGGCGAGTTCGTGCTGGTTGAGGACGGCGTAGGCCGCGATGATCACGCGATCACCGGGGTTGGCCTTGTGGGCGGCGGCGCCGTTTATGGAGATGATGCCGGAGTTGTCCTCTGCGCGGATGGCATAGGTGGTGAAGCGCTCGCCGTTGGCGACGTTGTAGATGTGGATTTGCTCGTATTCGTGGATGCCCGCCGCCGCCAGCAGCTTGCCATCAATGGCGCATGAACCCTCATACTCCAGCTCGGAGTGGGTGACGCGGGCATGGTGGAGCTTGGCCTTGAGGAGGGTGTACTGCATGGATATCTCCGCCTGGAAAGGACGAGCAGGCTGGGTATTATACCCGATCTTGCACCACAGGCGGCAAGGCCACCTGCAGGCTATCGATCAGGCGGGCCTTGCCCAGCCAGGCGGCGGCGAGAATGGCGAGGTCTGTGTCCTCAGGCCCGGCGGGGGCGAGGTTGTCCGCGCGGCACACGCTGACGTACTCGGGGCGGAACCCGCCCTGCTGCAAGGCCATCAGGGCGTCATTTTCCAGCGCATGGAAGTCGCTCGCGCCCTGCTCGATGCGGCCTTTGACCTGCATCAGCACCTGATACAGGCGCGGGGCGTGCCGGCGCTCGTCCGCAGTCAAATAGCTGTTGCGTGAGCTTAGAGCCAGTCCATCCTGCTCCCGCACAGTGGGCACGGCGACGATGTCGACCGGTAGCGCCAGATCACGCACCATCCGCCGGATCACTTGCAGTTGCTGGTAATCCTTCTCGCCAAAAAGGGCGACATCGGGCTGCACGATGTTGAGCAGTTTGTGCACCACCGTTGCCACCCCACGGAAATGGCCGGGCCGGTGCGCCCCGCACAGGATGTCGGAGATATCCGGCACCGTGACGCTGGTGTGGTGCTGCATGCCCTGCGGATACATTTCGGTAACTTCAGGAAAAAATACGATATCTACGCCATTTTTGTCCAATTTGCTGCGATCTTCATCAAACGTGCTTGGATAAGCGCTGAAATCGTTAGGGTCGTCGAACTGCAAGGGGTTGATAAAAATACTCACCACCACCCGCTGGGCGCAGCTTTTGGCCTCATCCACCAGCCGCAGGTGGCCCTCGTGCAGATTGCCCATGGTCGGCACCAAGGCAATCTGGTCGCCCCGCGCCCGCCACTCGGCCAGTTCCCCACGCAGGGAGGCGATCGTCTTGATCACACGCATGACAAGGCTTGCTACTGCACGCCGTGTTCGGCGGCCGGGAACTCGCCCGTTTTCACCGCGCTGACATAGGCCGCCACCGCAGCGGGAATACCGGCCACGCCGGTAAGAAAGTTTTTGGCGAAGCGCGGCGGCTTGGCACTGAGGCCCAGCACGTCATACAGCACCAGCACCTGACCATCACAGCCCGCGCCCGCGCCGATGCCGATCACGGGGATTGTCAGTGCCTGTGCCACCTGCTGCGCCAGCGCACCCGGCACACACTCCAGCACCAGCAAGCCCGCGCCCGCCTGCTCCAGCGTGCGCGCATCGGCCAGCAAGGTTTGCGCGCTGTCGGCGTCGCGCCCCTGCACCCGATAACCGCCAAGCTGGTGCACCGACTGCGGCAGCAAGCCGAGATGGGCGCACACGGGCATGCCGCGCTGCGTCAGCGCGCTCACGCTGTCGGCGAGCCAGGCGCCGCCTTCGAGCTTCACCATCTGCGCGCCGCCCTCCTGCATCAGGCGCGCGGCGTTGCCCAGCGCCTGCGCACTGCTGGCATAGCTCATGAAGGGAAGATCGGCAACCACAAACGCCCGCCGGCTGCCGCGCCGCACGCAGCGGGTGTGGTAGATCACGTCGGCCAGCGTGACGGGCAGCGTGCTGTCATGACCCTGAATCACCATACCGAGCGAATCGCCTACCATGATGAGATCGACGCCGGCACTGTCCAGCACAGCCGCATGGCTCGCGTCGTAGGCGGTGAGGCAGGCGATCTTTTCGCCGCGCGGCTTCATCTCGCGCAGCGTGGTCAATGTGACCGGCTTCATAACGCCCCCGTCATACAGAGGCCATCACAAGGCTACGGACAGCGGGTTGAAGTAGTGCCGCCCGCTGCGCACGCTGCCGATCTGCTCCAGCAGCAGCGCATAATCCTGCTCGTTGTTGACCGGATCGATCTGGGCGGCGTTGATAATCAGCAGCGGCGCCTCGTCGTAGTGGTGGAAAAAGTCGGCATAGGCATTGGACAAGCGATGCAGGTAGGCCGACTCGATCAGGCGCTCGTATGGTATGGCACGGCGCGCAATGCGTGCCAGCAGCACCTCGACCGGGGCTTGCAGGTAAATGACCAGATCCGGCTGCGGCGCCTGCACGGTCATCTGGGCGTACACCTGTTCGTACAACCGCAACTCGTCGTCGTCCAGCGTGGCGCGCGCAAACAGACGGTCTTTCTCCATCATGAAATCGGACACGCGCACGGGGCTGAACAAATCACTCTGGCGCAGCGCATTAATCTGCTGCGTGCGCTGAAACAGGAAATATAACTGCGCAGGCAAAGCACCCTGGCGTGGGTTCTGGTAAAAACGCTCGAGAAAAGGATTGTCGTAGGCCTGTTCGAGCAAGGCATCGCCCGCGAGCGAGAGCGCAAGGCGTTTGGCGAGGCTGGTCTTGCCTACCCCAATGGGGCCTTCGACGGCGATGTAACTGCGCCGCACAACGCCCGATGACGTGTCGTCAGGTCTGCTCATCTTGCTTCCTCAATCCCTGCGCCGGGCAGCGCTTTATCAGTTCGGCCAGCGTTCCGTGCCCGGGGATGCTCAACGCCGGCGCCAGCTCGTACAATGGATACAGAACAAAGTTGCGCTCGTGCAGGCGCGGGTGAGGCAACGTGATACGTGCGGTCTGCATTTCCACTTCCCCGTAGAGCAGCAGGTCGAGGTCCAGTGTGCGCGGCCCCCAACGCTCTGCGCCCCGTATTCTCCCATGCTGGTTCTCAATCTCCAACAGACGATCCAGCAGGCGCTCAGGCGGCAGGCGCGTAGCCAGCGCACAGACAGCGTTGACATAGTCGGGCTGCCCCGGCGGCCCCAGAGGCGCGCTCAGGTACAGGCTGGAGTGGGCAATGCGTGTGGTCTCGGGCAGCGCGGCAAGCGCCGCCAGTGCTGAACGCACCTGCCGCAATGGGTCGGCCAGATTACTGCCCAAGGCGACATAGGCATGGTGCGTCATGACAGTGTGCGGCCGCGCAGCGGGGTGATAAACGGGTTAAGCGCCTTCGCCTGCGGGCGCCGCATCGCCCGGTCGCCTGCGCTTGCGTCGGCGTTTCTTGGCCGGCCCGGTGGAGACAACCTTGGACAGCAGGGCCTGCTGGCCGGAGACGTCGGTCTCCTGGAAATGGGTCCACCAGTCCGCCAGTTCCTGCACCTCCTCGCCCGCTGCGGCGCGCAACAGCAGAAAATCATACGCCGCCCGGAAACGCGGATGCGCGGCAAGCCGCAGGGCACGCTTGCCCGCGCGCTGCGGCAAGCGCTGCTGCATGACCCAGATTTCGCGCATCGGCACACTGAAGCGCTTCGGCAGGGCAATCCTCGCCACCTGACGCGTCACGATGATGTCTGCGGCAATCTGCATGGCCTCAATCGCACCCATGCCCTCGGCCTGCTTTTTTTCAGCCAGTTGCCGCATGGGCTCCCACAGCAGTGCGGCAAACAGGAATGCCGGTGTCACCGGCTTACCCTGTGCGATGCGCTCATCCGTGCTGGCCAGCGCCCGCGTCAACAGCGTGAGCGGAAAATGCTCCTGCTCATGGGCAAGGCTCACTTCGGTATCCGGAAATAAATGCTCAAACAACCGGTAATGCCGCAACAACTCAAACGTCTGCACGCCCACGCCGCCCATAAACAGCTTGAGCACCTCTTCAAACAGGCGGGCCGACGGTATCTCGCGCAGCAAATGCCCCAGACTGGCCATGGGCGCCTCGCTTTGCGGGTCTACGCGAAAACCGAGCTTGGCCGCGAAACGCACTGCCCGCAGCATGCGCACCGGGTCTTCACGGTAGCGTTGATCGGGGTCGCCTGCCAGACGCAATAATCCCGCCCGGAGGTCGTCCATGCCCCCCATGCAATCCACCACGGAGAAATCACGGATGTTGTAGTACAGCGCATTGACCGTGAAATCACGCCGGTAGGCATCCTCTTCCAGCGTCACACCGTACACGTTGTCGCGCAGAATACGGCCGTTTTCGCCGTGCACCTCATCCTCGCCCCCGGCTTGCGTACCACGGAAGGTGGCGACCTCGATAATTTCACGCCCGAAGTGCACATGCGCGAGACGGAACCGCCGCCCGATCAGGCGGCAATTGCGGAACAACTGCGCCACTTGGTCAGGCAGCGCGTTGGTAGTGACATCGAAATCCTTGGGCTCGCGACCCAGCAGCAGGTCACGCACGCAGCCACCCACCAGGTAGGCCTCAAATCCGGCCTCCTTCAGGCGATAAAGCACCTTGAGGGCGTAGTCACTGACTTGGGCGCGTGAAATGGTATGTTCAGCGCGGGGAATGATATGGGGCGTAATAATGGTTGTCCTGTCGATACGGCTTTCCGCGGAAGCCGCTTGAGTGGGCGGCGGCTTCGCGTATAATACCATGCTCTGCACTCAGCCAACCCGGCTATCCACGCTCCCTTCGTCTAGTGGTCCAGGACACTGCCCTCTCACGGCGGTAACAGGGGTTCGAACCCCCTAGGGAGCGCCACTTTCGAGTGTGGTGCCAAGCGCCCCTGCCCCCAATAGGGTCGGCTCAACAGCAGTAGCGCGATCAGCAAAAACAGCGTTGCCGGAAACAACACGCTGAGTAGCGGACTCAACTCATACACCAGCCCGATATGGATGGATATCTGGTTGAGCAAATGAAAACTGACACCGAGCAGGCTTCCCACCAGCACCCGCTGCCCCATGCCCACAGAGCGCGGCGAACCGAACACGAACGGAATCGCCAGAAACACCATGACTCCGGTAGTCAATGGCGCCAGAATCTTGCCCCAAAACGCGAGTTCATGGCGCTGCGTATTCTGGCTGTTGGCCCGCAGATAATCGATATAGTGATATAGGTTCCAGAGCGACAGTCTCTCCGGCTTGACCAGAACCACGCCTACCACGTCGGGGCTGAGCAACGAACTCCACTGGGCACGCGCAATTTGACGCGTCATTACTCCAGAGGGTGTTATCTCGCTCTGCACGATATCTTCCAGCAGCCACTTGCCATCATCTTCACGCTGCCCTTTGGCTGCGTGCGTGGCAACACGCAGATTTTGCTTGTCGTCAAATTCATACACGTAGATATCGTTGAATCTGCCTCCGGGCAGTATCGTGCGAATGTTGATGAAGCTATGTTCATCACGCGACCAGAAACCGTAACGGGTACCTATCGCTATATGGGAGGACAGTGCCATCGAACGCAGGCTTTGCGCATACTGCTCGCTTTTCGGCGCGGCCAATTCGCCAACCAGAACTACCCCCAGCATCATGATGGCAGCCACTTTCATCACCGACAGCACGATACGCGCCAGTGAAACACCTGCGGCACGTATCGCGGTCAGTTCGCTGCCTGCCGCCAGCGTGCCCAAGCCCAGCATGGTGCCCAGCAAGGCCGCCAGCGGAAACAACTCATAGATGCGACGTGGCTGTGATAACAGTACATACTGCACCGCTGTTACTGCATTGTAGTTACCCTTGCCTACATCGCGCAGGTTGTTGACGAAATCAATAAAGAAAAACAGCGCGAGCAACACCAGCATAACGAGCAGCGAGCTCATGGCGACAGTAGTACCAATATAGCGATCCAGTATTTTCATGCTGTCGCCCGTCCCGGACTGATTCTTTCCTTATGCGCAGACCAGTGCTGCCACAGTGACCAGCGGAATCCGGCCTGGTGCATGAAGATCACAGCGACCAGCAACAAGGCGGCAACATGCACCCACCACATTCCTACTACCGGATCCAACAGGCCGCGATTCAGCCAGGCGCGCGCAACACCCAGCATGTTGTTGTAGATGAGGTAGATGAGAACGGCCACGAACAATTTTGCGTACTTGCCCTCCCGGGGTGACGTACGCGCAAGCAGCGCGCCCAGCATGCCGAAGACCAGCACTGACAGTGGCATGGAAATGCGCCATTGCAATTCGGCGCTCGAACCCGGATCCGTTGCACTCCACAACGTCAGCGTGGACTTGGCATCCATATCATCATCCGCCGGCGCCGGATCTGCGTCGCGTATACGTAACGAATACTTTTCATAGCTGATTATCTTGTAATTCCCGCTGCCGGGGCTGCCTTCGTAGCGGTTCCCGCCCTGAAGCACAATAAACTGGTCACCCGTAGCGGCATCAGTAACCTTTGTCCCGCTGTTCGCGGTCATGATGTCAAGGGTTTCTGCGCTACGACTCTGGATAAACACATTTTTCAGTCCGCGCTGATCGGCAGAGACAGACTCCACGTACAGGACATGCTCACCTTTGCGTGATTCCTTGAAGCTGCCCGGTATAACACTGGTAATTTCAGAAAGCGCCCTGGCCTGATGGACAATCTGGTTGCTGCGCCCGGCGGCCCATGGCGCTATCACCAGCGACAGGACGGCCACCACCAGCGCCAACCCAACGGTGAAGCGTAGCAGCATCTTCAACACCGTGGCGGTACCAGCCCCACATGCCATCAGGGCGATCATTTCGCTGTCCTTGTACATGCGCCCAAGCGCCAGCAGGGTGGCGATAAAAAAGGCCAGCGGCAAAATGAGCACCAGGGCGACCAGCGATTTGAGCGCCAACAGGTCGAGTATGACCGCGCCCGACATATTGCCTGCCGCCGCCTCGGCCAGATAGCGCACAAAACGGTCGCTCAGAAAAATGAGCAGCAATATGGGCGTAACGCCCAGCATGCTGTCCAGCACCTCCCGCATCAGGTAGCGATTAAATATCCGCATGGCCTGCTTTTACCGGTCTCCCAGGCTGAAAAAAATCACTGCTTCGAGTACACTTGTGGCCTCTATCAACCCGGATCCTTCAGGAGCCCGCATGGAATTCAGCATCAAGACCGCAGCGCCGGAAAAACTGCGCACCGGCTGCATTGTGGCCGCCATCTTCGAGTCGCGCCACCTCTCCGCCGCCGCCGCTCGCCTGGACAAGCAGAGCGGCGGGCTCCTGTCTCGACTGCTGGAGCAGGGCGATATCAAGGGCACTATAGGTGAGACGCGCCTGCTGCACAATGTACCTCACATCGCGAGCGAGCGCATCCTGCTGGTCGGTTGTGGCAAACATAGCGAGTTCAGCGACATGAAGTACCGCAAGGTGGTCACTGCGGCAGTCAACGCACTGCGCGACACCGGTGCGCGCGAAGCTGCGTTTTATCTGCCAGACCCCGGCGATCTGGAGCACGATGTCAACTGGATGGTGCGCCAGGCTGTGTTCACCGCACACAGCACGCTCTACCGCTTTGCCCAGCACACGAGCAAGAAGGAAGCCACGCCCAAGCTGCGTCATATCCTGCTCGCGACAATTGAACGCCATAAATCGGCAGCACAGGCGCTGCGCGAAGGCGAAGCCATCGCCGCAGGCGTCCGGCTAGCACGTGACCTCGGCAACCAGCCCAGCAATGTCTGCACACCCTCCCACCTTGCACGCCAGGCCAAGGCCCTGCAAAAGGCCTACAAAAATCTCAAGGTCAGCGTGCTTGAGGTCAAGGATATGGAGCGCCTGGGCATGGGCGCACTGCTTGCAGTTGCGCGTGGCGCAACTGAGCCTGCCAAGCTCATCACACTGGAATATCAGGGTGCGAAAAAAACCGACAAGCCAGTCGTGTTGGTCGGCAAGGGCGTTACCTTCGACAGTGGCGGCATTTCCATCAAACCCTCGGCCAACATGGACGAGATGAAATATGACATGAGCGGTGCGGGCAGTGTGCTCGGCACCCTTGCCGCCTGCGCCGAACTTGCCCTCCCGATCAACGTGGTCGGCGTGATCCCGGCCACCGAGAACATGCCGGGGGGCGATGCGATCAAGCCCGGTGACGTGGTCGAAAGCCTCTCCGGCCAGACCATCGAAATCCTCAACACCGACGCTGAGGGGCGCCTGATTCTGTGTGATGCCCTCACCTATAGCGAACGCTTCAAACCTGCTGTGGTGATCGACATCGCCACACTCACTGGCGCCTGCGTGATCGCGCTCGGCAAGCACCCCAGCGGCCTGCTGGGCAACCATGCACCGCTGGTACGCGACCTGATACAGGCTGGCGAGACCAGTGGCGACCGGGCCTGGGAGCTGCCGCTGTGGGACGAGTATCAGGATCAACTGAAAACCAATTTTGCCGACATGGCCAATGTCGGCGGGCGCGAAGCAGGCACCATCACGGCCGCCTGCTTTCTCGCCCGCTTTACCAAAAAATTTCACTGGGCGCACCTTGATATCGCCGGCACGGCCTGGCTTTCAGGTGACAAGAAAGGCTCCACCGGCCGGCCCGTGCCCTTGCTCATGCACTATCTGCTGCAGCGCAGCAAACAATAGCGGGCAATGCCGTGCGCGTGGATTTCTATGTGCTGCCTCCGGGCGACAAAAACGATCAGCTGCCCTTTGCCTGCCGCCTGACCGAGAAGGCCTATGACCTTGGCCAGCGCATTTATATTCACACGGAGTCAGAGGCACAGGCCATACAGCTCGATAATCTGCTGTGGACCTTCAGACAGGGCAGTTTTATTCCGCACGCACTGTATGAAACCGACAATGACAGCGAGCTGCCTGCACACATCGGCTGGCGGGGTGAACCCCCTGCCCGAGACCTGCTGATCAACCTCGCACCCACCGTACCCGTGTTTCATGATCGCTTCGAGCGTATTGCCGAAATCGTGAACCATGATGAGGCCGCCAAACAGGCGGCGCGCGAACGCTTCAAATTTTATCGCGAGCGTGGCATCACCCCTGAATCACACACTATTGAAAACTGACGCCAACAGGCCCCCTACCCTCTTTTCCACCCCGAACAATCAGACCCGGCAGCTCACATACACGATGGACAAAACCTATAACCCCCACGGCATTGAACAGCGCTGGTACCAGTACTGGGAGAGCAATAATTATTTTGCGCCGTCCGGGGCGGATACAGCGTACTGCATCATGATTCCGCCGCCCAATGTCACCGGCACACTGCACATGGGTCATGCCTTCCAGGACACACTCATGGATGCCCTCACACGCTACCACCGCATGCGGGGTGACAACACGCTGTGGCAGATGGGCACCGATCACGCCGGCATCGCAACCCAGATGGTGGTCGAACGCCAACTCGCGGCACAGGGCAAGACCCGCCACGATCTGGGGCGCGACAAATTTATTGATGAGGTGTGGAAGTGGAAGGCCGAATCAGGTGGCCACATCACCCGCCAGTTGCGACGCATGGGTGCCTCGGTGGACTGGTCGCACGAGCGCTTCACCCTGGATGAGGGCCTCTCCACAGCGGTGACCGAGGTCTTTGTACGGCTGCATGACGAAGGCCTGATCTACCGTGGCAAGCGTCTGGTGAACTGGGACCCGGTATTACACACGGCGGTATCCGACCTGGAAGTCGTCGCCCAGGAAGAAGACGGCTTTCTCTGGCACATTCGCTACCCGCTCACAGATGGCAGTGGATTTTTAACCGTCGCCACCACGCGCCCGGAGACAATGCTGGGCGATGCCGCTGTTGCCGTACACCCCGACGACGAGCGTTACAAAGCACTCATCGGCAAAACCCTCCGATTGCCGCTCACGGAGCGCAACATACCCATCATCGCCGATGACTACGTCGATCCTGCCTTCGGCTCTGGTTGCGTAAAAATCACGCCCGCGCATGATTTCAATGACTACGAGGTCGGTAAGCGTCATAAATTACCTCTCATCTGTATCTTTACAAAAGACGCAAAGATCGTAAGTGATACAGACTGGCCAATGGTTAAGGAAGGTCTTAGGCACGCGCGCATCTCAGCTCGAGACAATATTATCGATGTAGCATCTGATATCGGAATACCCCATGGCTACTGGGGCCTCGACCGTTACGCGGCACGCAAACAAATGGTTGCGGATTTAGAGGGCTTGGGCCTCATCGCCGAAATAAAGCCGCATAAACTCATGGTACCGCGCGGTGACCGCAGCCATGCCGTGATCGAGCCCTACCTCACCGACCAGTGGTATGTGAAGGTCGCGCCACTCGCTGCCGAGGCCATCAAGGTAGTCGAAGACGGGCGTATCAAGTTCGTGCCGGAAAACTGGAGCAAGACCTACTTCGAATGGATGCGCAACATCCAGGACTGGTGTATCTCGCGCCAGATCTGGTGGGGCCATCGTATTCCAGCGTGGTATGACCATGATGGAAAGATATACGTTGCCCGCAATAAATTTGACGCTTACGAGAAATACTTGAAGCATTTAGAGGAAACTCAATCGGTACACGCCGACAGCGTCAGGGGGTTGATGATAGCCTTCAAAATGCTAAGCACTGATGAGAAGAAGGTGGCAGAATCTGAGCAAGTTTCTGCAGCTAAGGGCACGCCGATCCTGAAACAGGATGAAGATGTGCTCGACACCTGGTTCTCTTCCGCGCTGTGGCCCTTCTCCACCCTCGGCTGGCCGGATGAAACATCCGAGCTGAAAAAAACCTTTTACCCCACCAGTGTACTGGTCACCGGCTTCGACATCATTTTCTTCTGGGTGGCGCGCATGGTAATGATGGGGCTCAAATTCACCGGTGAGGTGCCGTTCCGCGAGGTGTACATCCACGGCCTGGTACGTGATGCCGAAGGTCAGAAGATGTCGAAATCCAAGGGCAACGTGCTTGACCCGATTGATCTCATCGATGGTATCGAACTGGAAGCGCTGGTTACCAAACGTACCAGCGGCCTGATGCAGCCGGAGATGGCGCAGAAGATTGAACGCGCCACCCGCAAGCAGTTCCCCGCCGGCATCCCTCCCTACGGCACTGACGCGCTGCGCTTCACCTTCGCCTCACTGGCCACCCAGGGGCGCGATATCCGCTTCGACACGGGTCGCATTGAGGGTTACCGCAACTTCTGCACCAAGCTCTGGAATGCCGCACGCTACGTGCTGATGAACACCGAAGACAAGGACTGCGGCCAGACCGGTGGCGTAGTGGAGCTGACGCTGGCGGATCGCTGGATCATCTCACGCTTGCAGGCCACAGAGCAGACCATCATCGAATCATTCGCAGCCTACCGCTTTGATCTCGCTGCACAGGCGTTGTATGAGTTTGCATGGAATGACTATTGCGACTGGTATCTGGAACTGTCGAAGCCGGTACTGCTGTCGGCAGAAAGCGATGAACCTACCTTGCGCGGCACGCGCCGCACACTGGTGCGTGTACTGGAAACGCTGCTGCGGCTTGCCCACCCGATCATGCCATTCATCACCGAAGAAATATGGCAGCGCGTCGCCTTGCTGGCAGGGAAACAGGGCGACACAATCATGCAGCAACCCTACCCGCAACCTCAACCCGACAAGGTGGACCCAGCGGCCCTGAGCGAGATGCAGTGGCTGCAGGCATTCATTCTCGGCGTACGCTCCATCCGCAGCGGTATGAATATCTCACCCGGCAAACCGCTGCCCCTGCTGTTACAGGGTGGCAGCAACACTGACCACGACTATATGACACGCAATCATGCCTATCTCACCACACTGGCGCGCCTCGCCTCCATCGAATGGCTGGAAGACGCTGCCGTAGCCCCGGAGTCTGCAACTGCACTGCTGGGTGACATGAAGCTGCTTATTCCGATGGCTGGCCTGATCGACAAGCAAACTGAGTTGGCACGGCTGGAAAAGGAAATTGGAAAACTGAACAAGGAACTGGCCCAACTGGAAGGAAGGCTAGCCAATCCGGATTATCTGCAACGCGCACCCGAGCCTGTTGTCAGCGCGGGGCAGCAGCGTGCGGAAGAAATACGTTCATCACTGGTCACACTGGGAGAGCAACTGGCGCGCGTAGGCAATCTATAGCGTACCCAAAACTCAACTCATGCCAAAAGGCACACACCGTAACCACTCGCTTGTGGGCTAGGCACTGGAGAAAACTCTTGATGGTGGGCGATGCAAGGTTCGAACTTGCGACCCCTGCCGTGTGAAGGCAGTGCTCTACCGCTGAGCTAATCGCCCTGACCGAGCAGGCGATTTTACGGGGAAGGGCGATGCGGGTCAAATTAAGCCTGCTTTTTTGCTAGAATAACACTCCACTATCAGACCCCCCTGCCCATGAGCATCCGCACCCGTTTTGCACCCAGCCCCACCGGTTATCTGCACGTCGGTGGCGCCCGCACCGCGCTGTATTCCTGGCTGCATGCCCGCAAGCATGGCGGCGTCTTCATTCTGCGTATTGAGGATACCGACCTTGAGCGCTCCACAGCCGAATCGGTAAATGCGATTCTGGAAGGCATGACCTGGCTCGGCCTCGAATATGATGAAGGCCCGTTCTACCAGACCCAGCACTTCGACCGCTACCGTGCAGTAATCCAGCAGTTACTGGAAACGGGCCATGCCTATCACTGTTATTGCTCCAGGGAGCGCCTTGAGGAATTGCGGGCGGGTCAAATGGCGCGCAAGGAGAAACCGCGCTACGACCACCACTGCCGCAGCCTTCACACCCCGCCGCCCTCGGACATTGCACCGGTAGTACGCTTCAAGACCCCGCTGGATGGCGATGTTGTTGTGCACGACCAGATCAAGGGGGCCGTGATCTTCAACAACAGTGAGTTGGACGACCTCATCATTGCGCGCTCAGATGGCACGCCCACCTACAACTTCACAGTCGCAGTGGACGACTGGGACATGCATGTTACGCACGTTATCCGCGGTGACGACCACCTTAACAATACACCACGTCAGATCAACATTCTGCACGCGCTCGGGGCGCCTCTGCCCGTCTATGCCCACGTCCCCATGATTCTGGGGCCGGATGGTCAACGCCTGTCCAAACGCCATGGCGCTGTAAGCGTGATGCAATACCGGGAGGACGGCTACCTGCCCGAGGCCTTGCTCAACTATCTGGTACGGCTCGGCTGGTCGCATGGCGACCAGGAAGTCTTTTCGCTCGATGATCTGATTGCACTGTTCGATATCAGCAATGTAAACCGTGCCGCCAGCGCCTTTGATCCGCAGAAATTGCTGTGGCTCAACCAGCATTACCTCAAGCACTCCGATCCTGCCCACGTCGCACATCAGCTGAGCTGGCACATGGGCAGACTTGGCCTTGACCCGACGCAGGGCCCGGAATTAAGTGAGGTCGTGATTGCGCTGCGCGAGCGCGCCAAGACGTTGGTAGAGATGGCAGAGGCCAGTACGATTTTCTATCAGGATATCACCGGCTACGACGCCAAGGCGGCAAGCCAGCTTACGCCCGGCATACTCGCAGCCCTCACGAACCTGCACGCACGATTGGAGACACAAGCGGCGTGGACTACGGAGGCATTGCACACACTCGTCAGCGAGGTTGCCGACACGCATCAGCTGGCACTCGGCAAACTGGCCCAGCCGCTGCGCGCCGCTGTCACGGGGAAGACCGCCTCACCACCCATCGACGTTACCCTGCAACTGCTCGGCCGCAAGCGCAGTTTGCAGCGCATCGGCCGCGCACTGGACTATATCCGCCAGCAGCCCGGCTGACGGAGCGCTGCCGCTCAGCCCGGCGTCAGGGCATCAATCTTCGCCGCGCAGATAAAATCGTTCTCCGACAGGCCCTTGATCGCGTGTGTACTGAAGCGCACGCGGCATTTGTTGTAACTCACCTCCAGATCGGGATGATGATCTTCCTGGTGCGCGACCCAGCCCAGCGCATTGACGAACGCCAGCGTCTGGTAGTAGTTCTTGAACTGGAACGTGCGGCTGATTTCATCGCCCTTGTCACTCAGCACCCACTCAGGGGCCTGTTTCAGCAGCTCGCGCGCAGCACCTAGAGACAAGGGTATGGCGCCCCCTTCGCACGGCTTACAGTGTTTTGTGGCCAGTTCGCTCATGGCGCTTTCCCGAACTTGTAAAATGACTCATTCAGATACGTGGCCACGTCCTCGACCTGAGTCGCTGACCAGTGCAAACGGTTGCCTGCCTCGCAAAACTGTACCCGCTTCTTCAGGCTGTCCAGCGAGTGAATAATGCTGTTCGGACGTGTGTGTATCGATGTGTCGTGGCAGCCACCGCAATTGGCCTGATACAGCGCCTGGCCCAGCTTGGCATCGCCTGCCTGCGCCAATGAGGCAGCCAGCAGCAGCGCGGGGAATACTGTCCATGGTTTCATGCTACACCTCCAGAAATATATTACGCCAACTTGGCTGAAAGATGCGCCACACGCAGCGGGGCGGGCGGGTGTGAATCGTGAAATGCCGAATACAACGCATCGGGTGTCAGCGTACTTGCATTCTCCTGATACAGCTTCACCAGCGCCCGAATCATCGCGCTCGCATCCGCCTGCTGCGCGGCATAATCGTCGGCCTCGAATTCATCCTTACGCGAAAACCATGCTGCGACAGGCTGCATAAAGAATCCGAACACCGGCACGACGATCAGAAACAGCATAAGCGCGGCATGTACCGAAGGCTGATTGACGCCAAGGCCCTGGTAAAACCACAGCTGCTGCATCAACCAACCCAGCAACGCCAGCCCTGCCAGACTGAATATGGCCATGACTATCATGCGCTTTTGCACATGCCTGCGCTTGAAGTGCCCAAGCTCATGCGCCAGCACCGCTTCGATCTCATCCGCTGCCAGCGTTTTGACCAGTGTGTCAAAAAATACGATGCGCTTATTCGCACCCAGACCCGTAAAGTAGGCATTACCGTGCGCCGAGCGGCTGGAACCATCCATCACAAAGATACCCTTGCTGGTAAACCCGCTACGTTGCAACAGACTCTGAATCCGTACCCGAAGTTCCTCATCCTCCAGCGGACTGAATTTATTGAATAAGGGCGCGATAAATGCCGGATAGGCCCACATCATCAGCAAGCCAAAGCCGGTCCACACCAGCCACGCATACAGCCACCACCACCAGCCAGCCTGCCCCATCAGCCACAACACCATGGCGGCAAGTGGCACACCCAGTGCCAGTGCCAATGCCGTATGCTTGAGCAGGTCTGTGGCAAACGTCTTCAGTGTGGTGCGATTAAAACCAAAGCGCTGCTCAACGACGAAGGTGCGGTAAGCCGCAAACGGCAGATCAAGCAACGTCATCAGCAATACCACACTCATGGTGAAGCCTACCCCCGTCCACAACATGGGCAGCTCCATGCCACGCCATACCTGGTCGAGCAAACTCAGCCCCCCACCCAGCGTCCACAGCAACAGCCATAGTGCACCCATGAACAACTCAACGGCACCCAGACCAAGTTTGGCGACTGTGTAGTCTGCCGCCTTCTGGTGTTCCGGCAAGGAAATATGGTCCCTAAAGGCCTCAGGCACCCATGAACGATGCGCCAATACAGCGGCGGCCTGCCGCCGCATCAACCACATATCAATACCCAGACCCAATATCAGCGCAACAATAAACAACATGGCAAATGTATTCATATCTCTCGGTCTTTGGCACTATTTCAGGTAACCCAGCATAGCCTTTGGTACAATAGGGAGCAAGTACACAAACAAAGGACGCCCGTGGCTCAAGACCCCAATAATTTGATCTGGATCGACCTCGAAATGACCGGGCTGAATACCGACACTGACCGCATTATCGAAATTGCCACCCTCATTACCGACAGCAATCTCAATATCCTGGAGGAGGGGCCGGTACTCGCCATCCATCAAAACAATGAGATGCTGAATGGTATGGATGACTGGAACACACGCCAGCACGGCGGCTCAGGCCTGATTGAGCGCGTGCGTGCCAGCATGGTCAACGAAATAGAGGCTGAACAGCGCACACTGGAATTCCTGCAGAAATATGTGCCACGCAATAAATCACCCATGTGCGGCAACAGCATCTGCCAGGATCGCCGTTTCCTGCATCGCTCGATGCCGGATCTGGAGAAATATTTTCATTACCGTAATCTTGATGTCAGCACAGTCAAAGAGCTGGCACGCCGCTGGGCACCGACACTGTCGGATGGATTTAGCAAAAATCCCGCACATCTTGCGCTGGAAGATATACGTGATTCTGTTCGGGAGATGAAATATTATCGCGAACATTTTTTAAAGATATAAAGGCTGAATGTGATGGACTGAATCCGCCACCTGCGGCCTGTGGAGGGCAAGTGATGGAGCTGCTGGATCAGGTGTTTTACGGGCACAGCGTATTTGACTGGGGTATTGCGCTGGCAATAACAGCAGGCTTGTCCATAGTGCTGTACACCATACAACGGATGATGGTGAGGCATCTCACCCAACTAGCCACCAAAACTTCGGCCCATCTTGATGATTTCATCGCTGATGTCCTGGCCCACACCAAGTTTATCTTCGTACTGATTCTGGCAGCCTATTTCGGCCTGCAATATCTTGATTTAGAGCCCAAGCCTGCGCGCCTCATCACCAGCGCAGCCATCATTGCCCTGCTGCTGCAAGTAGCAGTCTGGGGTAACCGTGCCATCGCCCTGTGGCTGTCACGTTATACGGCTCGGCATCAGGACGCGCAATCGACCGGCGTCACCACCCTGCTCGGATTCATCGCACGTCCAATACTGTGGGCGGTGATCCTCCTGATGATCCTGGACAACCTGGGATTCAACATCACGGCACTTGTCGCAGGCTTAGGCATCGGCGGTCTCGCAGTAGCACTTGCAGTGCAGAATATTCTCAGCGATATCTTTGCCTCACTTTCGATAGCCATGGATAAGCCTTTTATTGTGGGCGACTTCATTATCGTGAACGAGCACATGGGCAGCGTCGAATACATCGGCATCAAGACCACCCGCATACGCAGTCTGTCAGGCGAGCAGATCATCATCTCCAATGCGGATTTGCTTGGCAGCCGCATACGCAACTACAAGCGCATGCAGGAAAGACGTGTTCTGTTCAAGTTTGGCATTATCTACCAGACACCACTTAATAAAATCACGCATATACCTGCGATGGTACGCAATATCATTGAATCACAGGACAAGATCCGCTTTGATCGTGCACATTTCAAGGAGTACGGTGACTCTTCGCTGAACTTTGAAGCTGTGTATTACGTACTGGACCCGGACTACACGCAGTACATGAACATTCAGCAGACCATTAATCTGGAGCTGTTCAAGCGCTTCCAGCAGGAAGGCATCGAATTTGCCTATCCAACCCAAACACTCTTCATTAATCAGGCCCCTCCTGCCGAGCCAGAACATAGCTGACATGCCAGACCGGGCGCACCGCTCACGACTCATCGTGGCCTCCAACCGCCTGCCGGTGGTTCTGACCCGCGATAGCAAAGGCACTATAAATGCCACCACTGGCAGCGGCGGACTGGTTTCCGCACTACTGCCTGTGTTGCGTAATCGCGGCGGGATCTGGGTGGGCTGGCCAGGCCTGCCCGCACTTCCGGACAATATCAACACGCTTTTAGAGCAGACAATGCATCAAGCAGGCTATCGGCTGGAGCCGGTAGCCTTGACCGAGGATGAGCATCACAGGTTCTATCACGGATTCTCCAACGAAATTATCTGGCCACTGTTTCATGATCTCCAGTCCTTGTGCAATTTTAACCCGTCATATTGGGATGCCTACCAAGCGGTAAATCGAAAATTTGCCGAAGTGATTGCCGGCTGCAGCCGAGATAATGATTTCATCTGGATTCACGACTACCATCTCATGAACACCGGCCAGGAACTTCGTCGCCTGGGTGTCACGGCGAAAACAGCATTCTTCCTGCACACGCCCTTCCCACCTCTCGATATCTTTGTAAAACTCCCTTGGCGATTCCAGCTTCTGCACGCACTACTTGAATATGACCTGATAGGGTTTCAGACCCTGCGCGACAGGCATAATTTCACACTGTGCGCGCGAACCCTGATCAAGAAGATCGACATTCAAGGCAAGGGGCAGGTGCTGACCGCCACTGTGGACGAGCACAGTGTGCGCATCGGACACTTCCCCATCAGCATTGACTTCAACAGCTTCGTCAAACGCACTGCTGACAGGGAGATAGCCGACAAGGTGTCGGAGCTAGGCCGCATACAGCCAGGGCGCCAACTTATCCTGGGTATAGACAGACTGGATTACACCAAAGGCATCCCGCATCGACTTGAGGCCTTTCGCAACGCATTGCTGCGTTATCCTGACATGCGTGAGCGCCTGACGCTGATCCAGGTAGTCGTACCCAGCCGGGAAGATATCCCCCAGTATCACGACCTGAAAATGAATATCGAACAGCTGATAGGTGAAATCAACGGCCAGTTCACCCAGCCCGGCAGCTGGGTGCCGATACACTACATCTTCCGCAGCCTTACACGCACCGAACTGCTCGCATATTACCGTGCCGCGCAAATGGCACTGGTCACACCTCTCAAGGATGGCATGAATCTGGTCGCCAAGGAATACTGTGCATGCTCTAACGACGAGGACAGCGTTTTGATTCTCAGTGAGTTTGCTGGTGCCGCTGCCCAGATGCAGAAAGGCGCGCTGCTGGTAAATCCCTATGATATTGAGGGCGTCGCCGATGCCATCCACCAAGCCTTTATCATGGATCTTGATGAACGCCGAACCCGCATGCGCCGGTTGCGACGCTCCATCAGGAACCAGGATATTTTTTGGTGGGTGGACTCATTTTTGCGTGCAGCGATCGCGCAGGACATGGCTGCCTTCCCGGTATTGGCGGACTATGTGCCCCGGGACGATATTGGCGACACCCCTCTCTGAGCAGGACGAATCGTTGGACAGGCATGCAGCCGCCTAGTCAAAGCTGAAGCTGTAAAAAAGATCTACAGCACTCTCCTCTCCCGTCTGCGTGCGCACTGACAGACGCTCGGTCAACGTGTAGTTAATCTTCGCCAGATTGGATGCGCCTGCCAACCCCTGCTCGAACGTCAGGTAGGCCCGCGATGAAAGGCGTTTCCCCATTGTCAGCACGGCGTTCTCGACACCGCCCGCGCCTGACAGGGAAAACTCATCCAGCCCGGCGGCGTGAGCTATTTTTGCCTCCAGCGAAACCGATTCACCCTGCGCAAGTAATGCACCCGCCGCTGCTTGCAACGCACCAAACTCTCCGCCGCTGGTTTTTTCCAGCCCGTGCCCGAGTACCAGCCATGACAATTTTTCGCTGTCGGGTACAGATGGTATGGATGTCAGCCTCACCTGCGGTACCTGCGCCGTACCACTAATGGCAACGCCTGCCTCCACCGGCAGGTTTTTGCGCAGGGCTACGATGTTGAGGCCGGGATTATCAATCGGCCCAATAAAATTCAGAATGCCACGCTCAATCGAGAGACTCTGGCCATACGCCGAGTACCTGCCCTTGGCCACCTGTATCTTGCCGGAAGCGGTGGGCGCGGTTTTTCCGCTGGCGTGCACCTTCACGGCACCGACAAGCTGCGCATCCACACCCTTTCCCTTCAGGTAAAACCGGTCACCAAGATCGAGGTCTATATCCGCTATAATGGCATAAGGTGCTTTTCTGTTCTCCACTGCGTCAGGCTGTCCGAGCACCACGACATCCTCGCTCAAGCTTGGTGCATCTTCCTCCGGAAGATCGATCAGGCCGCGGTCAATCCTGAGCTTGGCGGACAGGCCCAACTTCCCGGCATGCAATCTTGCATCGCCATTCCCACTCACTATCAACAGCCGGTCAGGTCGGCTCAGCAGCTCAAGTTGCTTGGCCACAAGCGCGACCTCGACCTCAGGCTCGCCAGACTCCCAGCTGACGCCGCCCTTGCCGCTCACACTCCCTGCGCCACCCTGCACATCAAAGTGTCCTGCCAACTGGTTGCTGCTATCCATGCTGGCCTGTAAATTACCTTGCCTGAAACTGATGCCATACTCAGGGTAGTCGAACTTGAGGCCATCTATTTTAAGCTCTCCGGAAAGATTGGGCCTGCTCACGGTTCCTTGCGCACTCATGCGTACTTTCACTGCGCCGTCTATCCCCATCTGCTTTCCCAGCAGTGGCGTGATCCAGGCGATGGACGGCATATTGGCATCCGCATCCAGTATTAGCGCGGCATCGCCGACAATTCCCCACACACCGTCTTTCTGTGCCAGACTGCTTTGTATGCGGGCCGTTATGGAGCCGAGGGTGGTACCTGCCAGATCCAGTTCAGTTGTCAGTTGGTTATCTACCACTGCAGTTTGCAGCGCAAGGCGTGTCAGTCCCAGGGCTGTATGTGGCTCCGTCAACATCGTCACGTCGCCCTGGTCACGCCACAGCACAATCTCACCATTTAACTTGTCGCTTGCCGACAGCGCCCACTTCCCTCCAAATATCAGCGTAGTCTGCGCATGTAACGGCTGCTGCGTCATCCTCAGAAACTCGGCACCGCGCAACCCCGCCAGCACCCCATGACTACTCATCCGTCCGTCACTGTGCATCAATTCTCCGATACGTATTTCACCGCCCGCAAAAGTAACGGATGCTCCTGTAAGAGTAAACTTTCGCCGCTCCAGCGTCAGTGTCGCCGGGGCCTTGAGCATCGCAGGGTAGCGTCCGTGGTTCTCAAGGCTCGCCACTGTACCTGTCCAAGCACTGCCCTCTCCCCAGGCACCGTTGAATGTGGCGCGCATGTCCATGATTTTATTGCGCGCTGAAAACCCGATCTCGTGGGCAGTACGCCGCCCCGTGGCATTTATCAGCACCTGCTCAATCTCCAAACCTGCACTGCGATAACCGTGTAGCTCTGCCTTCAGCGCCAGCGGCCCGTCCAAGCCCTGTTCGAGCTGCCCACTGGCCGCGAACTGCGCGACGTGGTGCGCTCCATCCCAGTCAAGATTGCCTGCGTTGATATCAAATGTACCGGCTGTTTGTTGCAGGGTTCCTGCCAGCGTGCCTGTGGCCGCAATTCGCCCGCCAAAACGCGGCCCGACCCAGGCACCCACATCTGCCGCATTCAGACGCCAGTTCAACACGTCGCCGGGCTCACCGAAGGCACCATTGACAGCGAACCTGTCAGCACCCAACTGCAGAGCCACATCGGCATCCCAAAGACGCTGCATGGCAACAGTCGCGCCGCCCTTTCCGCTCAGTGGTCTGTTCCGGTACTGACTGTCCGCGATGGTAACCTGCAATGTCGATTGCAGCACAGGCTGTAATTGACCCGTTGCAGTAAAGCGTGCATTGATTGACGCTGCCGGGTAATCCCCGAATCTTGCGGGGTCAAATTTTATTAGCGTGCCTTCAGCCTGGAACTCGCGTGCCTGTGCAAGCTTCAGTGCCCCCTGAAGCGCCAGCTCACTGTCTGCAGACGAAATGCGTGCCGACTTGATTTCCACTACAGCGTCACGATGCAGAGCATCAAGCTGGATGCGATACTGCTCCTGTCCAAGGTCAGCCCGCACAATATGTGTTGTCCCTTCAACAGCCACCTGTACCTTGCCCGCCAGCTGGGTGGGTTTGAGTGTGCTGTGTATGCCGCGCAGATTGAGCCCTGTAGTGGTCAGGTCGAAACTCAATTTCCCTTGCTGCAAACCACCTGCGCCTGAAAACCGGCCCGCCTCCGCCAAATCCAGCTGAAGTTCGCCGAAGGCAAGCTTGTCGAACGTACCCTCAAATACTGCCTGTAATTGCTTAAATGGTATTCGCGCACCATCCAGCGTGCCGTGTGTCGCATTCACCACGCCTACTACACCCTGAAAAATATCTGGAGATTTTGCTTGCAGCGTAACATCAACAGCGACGTCGGCTTGAGGCAAGTCTGCCCCGAACTGCTGCGGATTTATGTGCTGTGCGTTTAGCGCAGCCTGTTTCAGTGGTACCGCATCAAACGGTGCGAGGGTTGCGCTCACTGTGGCTTGTGCCGCACCCACACTTCCCGTGCCTGCCAGTTTGATAGCGCCCAGACTACCTGCGAGGGTTACATCTACCTTGTAGGGGTGTGGTTGCCCTGCGTGATCAAGTTGCACTCGCCCACCCAACCGATAGGGTAAGACAGCCCCCATACCGATGATCGCATCTCCCCTTCCCCAGGGAGTATCGAGTGTAACCCTCACCTGATACTCGCCCTCCGGGTTATTCAGTGAAAGTTTCAAGCGTGAAAACTCGTGGCGCTGGTCGGCTGTCTCAATCACTATATGCTCCGCCATCGCGGCAGGTATCTCCAATCCCAGCGGAAACTGTAGTGTATTCGGGAGCTGTAGCGGTTCAGTACCTGGCTGCTTTATGGTCAACCTGAGTTTTTGTATCCGTAGTGTCTGCACATGTATTTTCTTGTCGAGCACGATGTCACGGGGGGACCAGTCAAACTCAAACCCGCTCAACTCTATACGACGTTCTGCTGTCTCAAACACCAGCGTTGCGATCCGTATCGGACCATACAGCGAACCCTCAACCCCCTGCAGTTCCAGCCTGCCATCGCTATTCGCAACGGTATACTCTGCCAGCCACAGCAACACCGGTGTGCGGCCCACGAACCAGAGGGTGCCTGCTGTGCTGGCCAGCAGCAGAATGGCTATCAACCACGCCCGTCGGGATTTTCGAAACGCCATCAGAATGCCACTCCAACGGAGAAATGCAGCTGCAGGCTTGCCTGGTCACGCCCATAGGCAACATCAACATTCAACGGGCCGACCGGGCTTTTCCAGCGTGCGCCGAGGCCATAACCGTGCGCCAGCCGGAACGACGCCAGGTCGTCTGCAGCATTGCCGACATCATAAAATACTGCGGCGCCCCATTTCGGGCGCAGCCAGTGGACATACTCCACACTCGCCACACCAAGATAGCGGCCACCGACAACAGCGTTGCCCTGCTTCACCCCCAGACTCAGATAGTCGTAACCACGCACAGACTGGTCACCTCCGGTGCGAAACAGAAAATCCGAGGGAATCCCCTGACGACTACTGGCCGCGACCATGCCCAACTCACCTCGCACGAGCAGGCTGTCCTGTTCACCCAGAGGATAATAATAGGCTGCTTTCAAGTAGCTGCGCGCAAAGCTTTGGTCAGAGAGCAGCGCCTTGCCAGCACCGCCCACCTGTGTACTCAGTAAATAACCTCTGGTCGGGTACAACAGATTATCCAGATCACGTCGCGCCCAGGCGTAATTCAAGCTCAACGCCTGACGCTGGTTTTCCTCTGCACCCAGTACCTTCTGTTGTTCTGTCTGATACTGGATGGCAAGCGTCGTCTCGATCTTGCCAACCACGCGCGTTCGTTTTGTACCCAGTCCATACTTGGTTATATCCTCACCCTCTATGTCGCTACTCTCGGTGAAGACATCCAAGCTATCCAGATAACCCCCCGCCGTGCGCGGCACCAGTATTTCACCTTTCAGAAACTGTCGATTGGTTTCAAGTTTAAGCAGACTGGTCAGGCGCCAGGCCTGGCCCAGAAAATCGAGATTCTCGTACTCCACCTGTCCACGTCCGCCGGTGTTGGTGCTGGCCCCGATACCAAAACCGATCCTTCTGGCAGGTCGCTCCGTAATCTCCACCCGTACCGGCACATGCTCTGGCCTGAGCGGATCGGTCTCCATACTCACCAGTGCACTGGAAAAATAGGGGCTATCCTGCAGTCGTGACTGAAAATCGAGCAGGCGGGTTTGCGAGTATGGAGCACCCTCCCCAATCGGGCTGAGGCGATCAATGATCGAGCGCGGATAACGTGAAAGCCCTGCCACCTCCAGCGCTCCGAAAGTAAATGCAGGCCCGCTATCAAGCGCAAGATACAACACCACCTCCCGTGTGTCGGGATTCACCGTCGCCTGACTTGCGCTTATCGTGGCCGCAGGATACTGCTCAATCAGTAACTCCTTTAATGCAGAGCGCTTGGCCGCCTCCCATTCTGCCTGCCTGAATACACTGCCCGGCTGCAACGGCCATACCTCGTGCAGCTTCTGCAGGCGCAGGGCATTTTCTTCTGGGCCATCCTCAAAATCACCGCGCACCTCCAGATCGAATCGAACCACCCGCACCGGCTCACCTGGTTCTACCGTGAAGCTCACCACCCATGCACCATCCTTTCCCTCAAGCGATGAGTCGATTGTGGGTGAGTAGAATCCCTCGGTCGACAACAGCTCGCGGGTATTATCCGGCGCCTTGCGCAACAACAGGCGCAACTGATCCTCATTCATGCGTGGATTATCACGCCACTTATAGATATCCAGGTACTGCTCCAGCAAGGCACGGTAGGACTCCGGGATATCCAGCTCAATCGAGTAACGAAAGTCCTGTGCGGACGCCAGGACTGGCACAAAAAACAGACAAAGTGCTCCGATGCTGGCATACCGTGTGAGGGTATGCCGCGCACACAGCAAAGCTCGCAAAATAGGCACCGACTGCATAGGGAACCTCGGGCGCATGTTTTCAGATAGAGCCGCTGGGGGTTGCACAAAACACACTGTGGCAGGCTGTAAATCTGTGCTAATTATACTCTGTTCAATCAATGGCATCGAGTCACCATCGAGGTGGTACGCGTGCATAAGCACCCGCTGGCCCGCATGCCACATAGACTGCATCTGCACTGTCCACAAGCCCGGCCACGATGTGACCGAATTGTGATTTTCTTGTGAGACAGAGGCAAGATATGCCGTCTAATCTGTACACCGTAGGCCAGACGCCTACGATCACTCTAACTATCCATCACTTGAACTGGAGCACATATATGAACACTGCAAATGCATTCAAGGGCTTACTCCTCGCAACCGCTGCAGCCGGCATGTTCGCTACCGCGGGTCTCGCCTCTGCCGCTGACAAAATGGACAGCAAGGAAGGGAAAATCCACTGTAACGGCGTGAACTCCTGCAAAGGAACAGGTGACTGCAAAGGCGTGAATGCCTGCCAAGGCCAAAACAGCTGCAAAGGCAAGGGCTTTCTGTTCATGACACCTGAGGACTGCAAGGCTGCACAGGCAAAAATGGAAATGGAGATGCACAAGTAGTCATAGCGGTCACGAACAACCGGCCGGGAACTATTCCCGGCCGGTCACGCGCGCATCAACGGGAGAGCCTCATGTACAGCAGATTTTCCTCAGGAATAAATGCAATCGTCAACGGGGCAAATGCACTGAGTTCACTGCTTGATCTCTTTATACGATTGTGGATGGCCAACATCTTCTGGTCGTCCGGTCTTGTCAAAATCGGTAATTTTGACAAGACACTGGATATATTCACCACTGTTTTCAAAGTGCCGCTGTTCAACCCCACACTGGCTGCGGTATTGGCCACTGGCACGGAACTGATCGGCGCTGTGTTGCTGGTGCTGGGCCTGGCAACCAGATTCGCCAGTGCCTCGCTAATCTTTCTGACGTTCATGGCCGCCATCTCATACCATCTGGACGTGCCCGATGCTGCCAGCACCTGGGGCGAAGGCTATCTGTCCCATATCTACTTCGGTATATTACTCACGGTACTGATGCTGCATGGCCCCGGCAAGCTGTCGCTTGATCACTACCTCTGGCGCCGCTATTCGACACATGGCAACTAACCTGACGAGACAAGCACAAAGACTCTGTCAAAGACGCCGAAACTCGGTACCTTTGCACTTTGGGCACTCAGCCAAATGTCCGGATTCAGACCGGACTATAAGTTCTCCACAAGCAGTACAGGAGAATGTACCACCACTGGCCATTTCACCGGTACGATACGTGAGGTGGCCCAGTTTGGTGCCGGCCTTTTGCAGCCACTCTCCGACAGCGACCGAAGCCTGCGACAGAAAAAGCGCACTGCGATCACACCACACGCTGAAAAGATCGGCGCTTTTATCGGAAAAGGCGTCCCACTTTGGCCCCAGCTTCTCCATGGCATAAGCGGCGTCCTTCTTCAACGCCTCAGATGCCTTGTTCAACATCTCTGCCGTATAACCTCCAGCCTCCTTTAGCCGGCTACCTGCCTTGTCAACCGCCTCGCGGATAGTCTCGGCATTCACATTCTCACGCATCTCTGAAAACACCCGCTTTGCTTCCTGCCGCAGTCTTTCATAGGCCGCCACCTCATCCTGCTTTTGTTGCGCGCTGTCTTCCACCTTTTGCCCTGCTGTATCGTCCTTCTTTATTTCCTCAGTCATGATTAACCCCTTGCCATTTGCAATTACATTTTCTGTCAATAATAAACGCCAAGTACAGGTACTGCTTCAGCATATGGACATTGTAGCAGCCCCGTAACGGTGGCGTCATGATGCTGACAAACAACAATAAGAATAATAAGTCACAAAACCAACAGCCTGGACGCCATAGGTTATTGATTCCCATGCGGTTGACGTATGTTTACATTGTCGTAGCGGGACTACAGGAATGCTGCTTCCAGCTAAAGTCAGGCCTGAATATTAAAATGTCGGTCTGGATCATCGGCCATCAACGTCCTCGCGAACCATGCCGGACAGTGCAACGTACGCTGGCGGTGGTCGCCACTGGTGTAACAATTCCGCCTGCAGAAACTGCTCGACCCGGAACATATCAAGGTGCCGGTGAATGCGTTCAAAGTTCTGGATAAATTCATGATTGGCAGCGTTCCCCATACTTTCCAACGATCTTGTGACCGCTACGCTCAAACCTGTCCTGGATAATATGCGCTGATGCAGCCTTGCAAGGGTCGCGCCATTGGTGCGGCCCCTGCAGGTCATTACACCTGTCACATACGGCGCCTGCGGACAATGTGACTATACAGAAAGGCGCCCAACAGCATGCCCACGATCAACACACCGAGAATCAGCAAGGCACGCGACATCGCCACTGTCCACAGCAGTAAACGCACTTCTACTACCGTGGTATTCTGGACAATGAATACTGCCACCAGGCTGACCAGAACCAGCATCAGGATCAGCTTCGGACTCATTGCATATTATCTCCGCCATGTGTGCCGTGGGACACGGTACTGGTCTCGCGTAACAGTACGCAGGAACGGCCCGCGAGTGGATATGCCTGCCCCGGCATGGTGAGTCCATCTCGTTCCAGTCCCGCACCCCGACTCGTGTCGAACTCCCGCAGCCATCCTGTATCCGGTTTGAAGCCGGGCACCACAAATGGCACTACATCATGGTGCGCATTGAGCAGGAGTATGAAGCTGTCATCCTCCAGCGGCACGCCGCGCTCATCGACGTCACTCACACCCTCGCCAGCGATATACAACCCCAGGCTGCGGGCATAAGATGCCTGCCATTCCTCGTCCGTCATTTCCTCACCGTCTGGCTTTAGCCAGACGATATCCTTGAGGGCGCTGCCACGAATACGCCTGCCGTGAAAAAACGAGCGGCGGCGGAACACCGGATGTGACTTGCTCAAATCAATGACACGTCGCACAAACTCAAACAGCTGCCTGTCTTCAGGCTTTATGTCCCAGCTTACCCAGCTGAGTTCGTTGTCCTGGCAGTAGGCATTATTGTTTCCCATTTGCGTGCGCCCTGCACAGTCGCCTGCAACAAACATCGGCACGCCCTGCGAGAGCAGCAGCGTCGCCATGAAATTACGTTTCTGTTGTGCGCGCAGGGCCGTAATTTCCGGGTCATCGGTTGGGCCCTCGACACCACAGTTCCAGCTCCGGTTGTTGTCGGTACCGTCGCGGCTGTCCTCACCATTCGCCTCATTATGTTTATGGTTGTAGCTCACGAGATCGTTGAGTGTGAAGCCGTCGTGCGCGGTAACGAAGTTAACGCTGGCATGAGGCCGACGCCCACTGTGCGCATACAGATCACTCGAGCCGGTCAGCCGGTGCGCAAGATCACCTATCAGCCCCCCCTCTCCCTTCCAGTAGGAGCGCACATCATCACGGTAACGGTCATTCCACTCCACCCAACCCACAGGGAAGTTGCCTACCTGATAGCCGCCCTCACCCAGATCCCATGGCTCGGCGATGAGTTTGACCTGGGACAGCACCGGGTCCTGGTGGATGATGTCAAAAAATGCCCCCAGCCGGTCTACGTCATGCAGCTCACGCGCCAGCGCGCTGGCAAGATCAAAGCGGAATCCGTCCACATGCATCTCCTGCACCCAGTAGCGCAGGCTGTCCATGATCAACTGCAACACGCGCGGGTGCAGCATGTTGAGCGTGTTGCCACAACCGGTGTAATCCATGTAGTGACACGGATTATCGGCAACCAGCCGGTAATAGGCAGCGTTATCGATGCCCCGGAAGCTCAACGTGGGCCCGAGATGATTGCCCTCGGCGGTGTGGTTGTATACCACGTCCAGAATGACCTCGATACCGGCTGAATGCAGCTTCTTGACCATCGTCTTGAACTCTGACACCAGACCGGTCGCCGAGTAGCGCGGCTCCGGCGCAAAGTAGCTTATCGAGTTGTAACCCCAGTAATTACGCAGACCCTTTTCGGCCAGGTGGCGGTCGTCTACAAAGCCGTGTATCGGCATCAGCTCCACTGCCGTAACACCCAGCCGCTTCAGGTAATCAATGATGGGGGCGCTTGCCAGGCCCAGATAGGTACCTCGCAGTGTCTCCGGCACATCGGGATGCAGCTTGGTAAAGCCCTTCACATGCAGCTCGTAAATAATGGTGTCATGCCAGGGTATGCGCGGTGGCTTGTCATCGCCCCAGGTGAATGCGGGATCAATGACCTGGCACTTTGGCATGCCCGGTGCGCTGTCCCTCCGGTCAAGGACGAGGTCTGCACCACTGGCGCCGACACGATAGCCGAAATGGGCGTCGCTCCAGCGCAGCGCACCGACGATATCCTTTGCATAGGGATCGAGCAACAGCTTGTTGGGGTTGAAACGGTGGCCTTCCGCAGGCTTGTAGGGTCCGTGTACGCGGTAGCCGTACGGTAACCCGGGGCGCGCATCCGGCAAGTAACAATGCCATACCTGATCCGTCTGCCAGCGCACGGGGATGCGGATGATCTCTCGCCGTCCCTTGTGATCAAACAGGCACAACTCTACCTTTTCCGCATGCTCAGAGAACAGCGCAAAGTTCACACCCTCTCCATCCCACGTAGCACCCAGAGGATAAGGACGGCCTGGCCAAACACTGAGGTTGCTGGTCGTAAACTGATACATGTTGCTGATGTCTCTGATATATTATTTTGAATTGGCGCACGGCGGCAGACATCACGTTACCCGATGAAACGTGATGTCTGCCACTTGCACTCCTTATTACAACAAACTCTATGGATACTGCCTTGGGCAGTCACCCCATATTGTTCAGCCATGCCCGGAATCATTGCGGTTAGGCCACCACCGCTCCAGCAGCCCTGCCGCCCACTTCTGGCCACCGATACCAAATGCTATCGCCAGCGCGAGCGCCACACCCGCCAACAGGATCAGGAAACTCTGCCGCACGATGTCCACACCGATACTGATCTGGTCTAGCGCAATCAGCACCACGAAGATCAGCGTGGCAAAACGCGCCAGCCTGCCGAGCAGCTCTGCATCCTGTAACTCTACATTTTTACCAAAGGTAGTAACAGTAGCGTCTATAAAACGGGCAAAATAGGCACCAAATGCCAGCACCAATACTGCCACAATCACATTGGGGATAAACAACGTTACCTTGCCAAGCAGATCGGTGACATGGGTCAGCCCAAGGCCATTGAAAGCCACTACCAGTGCCGCCAGAATCACCAGCCAGTAAATAAGCAACCCAAGAATATCGACTGTATCTGTTTTGGCTCCACCCTGTTGTAAAAAGCCATCAACACCTGCGCGCTCTGTCAGCACCTGAAAATTGATTGCCCTGAGCGCCCTGACTACGGCGAACCTGATAATCTTCGCGAACAGCCAACCTGCCACCAGTATGGCTATGGCAACGATCAACTTCGGCAGGAATTCACCCAACTGGATCATAAACACACGTACTGGCTCAAGCATAATATTGACCTGTTCCATCGCTCTCTCCTTCACTTGGTTTGATATTCACAGCCGGCATCCAGAGCCTTGCTGCGGACCCCTGCTGACCCCCGTCAGCATTGCATTGTACTCCTTGAACTTTACTCTATTTGCCCTGGTTCACCACTTCCAGTATCCCGCGCAACGGGATAGCCACCCATTCAGGCCGATTGGCAAGTTCATAACGTAACTCATACAAGGCCTTCTCCAGCACAAACAACTCCAGCAGCTGTTTCGCGTCTCCCCATGCCCCATAAAGCCCGGAGTCACGCGTAGTTTCTTCATAAGCATCAAGAAAAGCCCGCCGTACCTCAGCCTCCCATATCTTCCCGTATGGCTGGAAGGCGGCAAAATCATCTGGCCGTTCGGTGCTGAGGCGAGCAAGCATGGTATACAAGGCATAATTGAATGAGCGCAGCATACCGGCGACATCTTTCAGTGAGGAATGCTTCTGGCGACGTTCACTCAACGGCCGTGCTGGTTCGCCTTCAAAATCAATAATCATGAAGTCATTTTCAACCAGCAACACCTGTCCCAGATGATAGTCCCCGTGGTAGCGGGTCTTGATTGCGGCGACTCGCGATGGCACACAGGTCTCAATGTGTTTGAGCATATCCTTGCGCCTTGATAGCAGGCTATCCGCAACGGCTTGCACTTCTACATCCAGACTGGAACGATTGCGCTCAAGCTGGTCCAGCGTTGCTACCGCCTCTTCGCGTACCTGCCGCATCCAGACATCCAGGTCGTCCTGCTCGATCGGCTCCGGGTCAAAGGCCGGATCACCTGTTGTAATAGACAGGGCCTTGTGCAACTCAGCAGTACGTACACCCAGCGTATGCACCAGGGCCAGATAGCCGCCATGCGCCTCGCCGGACAATTCAGCCTCTGTGCAGCTACAACTGTACTCCAGAAAACGCTCCAGATAATTCAGCGTTGTGCTCCAGCCGTCACCCTGATTGCTGACGTAACCCTGCAGTACTGCCAACGTGCATTTGCTGCCGTCTTCAACCTCATACTCGACCACCCCAGCCACGGGCACGGCGTGCTTGAAGTGGGCAACTTCCGTCAGAAAGCGGCCTATTTCAACTTCGGGATTAGTCCCTGTGTGCAGTCGCCGGTACCCCTTGAGGAAGAGATTATCGCCCAGCTGTACCGTAGTATTACTGCTCTGAGCTCCTGGCGTATGCATGGTCAAGCCGGAGATGTCTTCGCCCACCAGCTTGGCAAATACACTGGTAGGCAGAAAGTTGATGAGGCCTCTTTCGCTCACCAACTTGAATCCTTCACTCATGGCCTCTACCAGAGCACGGCAGAACTCTACGTCAGCAAAGGCATCACCCATAATACCGATACGCGCTTGCTGGCGTACCCTGGCTATTGTGGCCGGCATCAGCCTGTCCATGCGTTCGTCGTCATCCTCCCATGCCAGTGCCAGCGGCAGAAAGTACATTGATGCGTCTGCTGCGGCAGCGCCCTCTACGCGGAAGATACCCATCAGCCAGTTGGCTTGTTCACCACCCCACTCAACATGGTCCGTCAGTGCTACACACTGGGTAGCCACGTCCTTGGCTGCATACCAGCGTTGGCCTGCAACAAAATGCGGCAGCACTTCTGTCTCAAGTTGTTCCCGGGCCTTCTCCGCCATGACAATGCGCCAGGGAATGACGCGGTCACGGAAAAAGCTGAGCCAGCCATCGAACAACACCACCACCGGCAGCTCCTCGCGCTGCAAACGCTCCTCATGCCACTCGGGCACTTCCCCACCCTTGGCAAGGCGGAACCAGTAAAACCCATAGCCCGGCAGCGTCAGCAGATAAGGCAATTCGCCAATGGGTGGGAAAGGCGTACGCCCCATCAGTTCCAGCGGCACACTACCCTTGTAGTTTGAAAGATCCAGCTCCACAGGCTGCGCCGTGCGCGCAAGGTTATTCACGCAGAGCGTGACTTCTGAATCGTACTCCCGCAGAAAGGCGAGGATCTTGCGGTTTCCTGGTCGCAAAAAGATCAGTTTGCCGCGACCAAACGCCTGGTAGGTTTTGCGCACTGCCAACAGGCGTCGCATCCAGTTAAGCAGTGACGAAGGATCACGCAATTGTGCCTCCACGTTCACCGCCTCATAACCACGCACGGGATCCATAACCGGAGGAAGGAACAGGCGCTGCGGGTCAGCGCGGGAAAAGCCTGCGTTACGGTCGGGGCTCCACTGCATCGGTGTACGCACACCATTACGGTCACCGAGATAAATGTTGTCACCCATGCCTATCTCATCGCCATAATAGATAATGGGCGAGCCCGGCATGGACAATAACAGGCTGTTCATCAGCTTGATCTTCTCGTGATCGTTGTCCATCAGTGGCCCCAACCGGCGCCGGATACCCAAATTGATGCGCGCGCGCGTATCAGCAGCGTACATCTGATACATATAATCACGCTCTTTACTGGTAACCATCTCGAGCGTGAGCTCATCATGGTTGCGGAGAAAGATCGCCCATTGTGAGTTGGCTGGTATCTCGGGCGTTTGTTGCATGATCTCTACTATTGGATGCCGGTCCTCCTGGGCAATTGCCATGTACATGCGCGGCATCAGGGGGAAATGGTAGGCCATGTGACATTCGTCACCTTCGCCAAAATAGCCACGCACCTCCTCCGGCCACTGATTTGCCTCGGCGAGGAACATGCGGTTCTTGTAGTGCTTGTCCAGTTCTGCCCGCATGTATTTTATGACTTCATGCGTCTCCGGAAGATTTTCATTTGTTGTGCCTTCACGCACACATAGATAGGGGATGGCGTCGAGACGTACGCCATCAACGCCGATATCGAACCAAAAACGCATCACCCGCATCACCGCCTTCACGACATGGGGGTTATTGTGATTAAGATCCGGCTGGTGGGAGAAGAAGCGATGCCAGTAATAAGCCTTGGCTACATCATCCCAGGCCCAGTTTGATTTTTCGGTATCGCTGAATATGATCCGGGTGTCTTCAAACTTCTTTACCGTGTCGCTCCATACGTAATAATCACGTTTGGCAGAGCCGGGAGGCGCATGACGAGCCGACTGAAACCATGGGTGTTGATCAGATGTGTGGTTGACCACCAGCTCCGTGATCACGCGCAAACCACGACGATGGGCCTCGCTTATCAGGGTGCGAAAATCCGCCATCGTCCCGTAGTCGGGGTGAACGTTACGGTAATCGGATATGTCGTAACCATCGTCACGTTGCGGCGAGGGATAAAACGGCAGCAGCCAGATCGTGTTTACACCCAGATCGTTAATATAATCCAGCTTCGATATCAGCCCGGCAAAGTCCCCCACCCCGTCACCGTTGCTGTCCATGAAGGCTTTTACATGCACCTCATAGATAATGGCGTCCTTATACCACAAGGGATCGTCACTGATCGCCGAGGAAACCTGTTTGGCTTTAGCGTGCATCCGGCAATCCTACAGATAGTAGTCAAAATCGCGTTCGTTATGCACATGCCGACGCAGGCGAAATACATGTGCAGGCGCAGCATGCGGATCCAACTGCACATAATTGCGTGCACCATGCCAGAGATAACGCACATCGGTAAGTAAGTCGTGCATTTGATACGGGCCATCGCCCGTGATCCCGAAGCGCGCCGGTGGGAGATCGATCCAGCCGGACTGTGTGTGATACGGGTCGAGATTAACCACAACCAGTATGACCTCACTGGCATCATCGACGGCCTTGCTGTAGCAGAGCAGGTTATCGTTATCCACACCATGAAATTGCAGGCTCCAGTCACTCTGCAACGCCGCATTATCGCGCCGTATACTGTTAAGCCGCGCAATCAGGGCGCTCAGGCTGTCAGTACGGGTGGTATCCCACTGCATCAGTTGATATTTTTCGGAATTGTTATATTCCTCTGCACCCGGCTTATGCGTCTGGTCATCGGCGAGCTCGAAGGCCGGCCCATAGATACCGTAGTTGGCAGAAAGCGTAGCCGCCAATATCTGTCTGATCATGAACGCCGGACGACCGCCATATTGGAGATACTCACTCAGAATATCCGGTGTATTGGGCCAGACATTGGGCCGGAAATACTCGCGTGATTCAGAGCTTGCGAGCTCAGTGAAATATTCGGTCAGCTCCCCCCGGGTATTGCGCCAGGTGAAATAGGTGTATGACTGCGAGAACCCGAGCTTGGCCAGGCAATGCATCACCTTGGGGCGGGTAAAGGCCTCGGCCAGAAAAATAACCTCGGGGTGTTTACGCGTTATTTCGTCTATCACCCACTCCCAGAAGGCGAATGATTTCGTATGCGGATTATCAACGCGAAATATATACACGCCCTGATCGATCCAGAACTGAAATACACTCTTTAATTCCTGCCACAGGCCTTCCCATGCCTCGGTCTCAAAATCGAATGGGTAGATATCCTGATATTTCTTGGGCGGGTTTTCCGCGTACTGGATACTCCCATCGGGGCGCTTGCGGAACCATTCCGGGTGCTCTTTCACATAGGGATGATCCGGGGCGCACTGAAAGGCAATATCAAGCGCAAGTTCCATACCCAGTGCTTCGGCACGTTTGCGGAAGGCTGAAAAATCCTCCAGGGTGCCAAGCTCAGGATGCAGGGATTTGTGCCCGCCCTCCTTGCTGCCAATGGCCCATGGGCTGCCTACATCATCCGCCGTCGCCGCCAGGATGTTGTTTTTACCCTTGCGAAAACTATGGCCAATGGGATGCACCGGTGGGAGATACACAACGTCAAAACCCATGCGAGCAACATACTCAAGCTGGGCCATGCATGTTTTGAAACTGCCATGCTGTCCTTCGCCGCCAAACGAGCGCGGGAAGAACTCATACCAGGCGCCGAAGCGTGCCCGTTCGCGGTCGACGCGGACCCTGAGTTCTGTACCGTAATGCGTCTCGAAGCGCCTGTCCGCGCAGGTATACATGAGGCGGGACAATTCCTCATCCTGCGCCAAGGTACGTTTTTCACTCGCATCGCGTTTGCTGCTCAACCCCCTGACGGTTGCCTCGAGGTGACTCGCGTCCTTGCCCGTGGCACGCGCAGCAGCGGCAGCAACCAGCGCTGCACCGGCTCGATAATCGAGCTCGGTATCTTCGTTCACAGCGATACGCTTGCCGAGGTCCCGCCGCCAGGACTCGAAGTGATCCACCCAGGCACAAACGCTGTAGCGGTAAAATCCGGTTTGAGACACGCTGAAGAATGCTGCCCAGCGGTCATTGCCCAAGGGGACCATGGGCAGCTCGAACCACTTGCCCTCCGATTCATACTGGTAGCGCAGTACGCACATGATTGCGTCATGCCCGTCAGTAAAGGCATCCACCTCTACCCCAACCTTTTCGCCAACAACACGCTTTATGGGGTAACGCCCACCATCGACCTGTGGCGTCAGTGTTTCTATCACAACACGCTGACGAGCCTCTGCGGGCAAACTGCGCGCAACCGGCTTGGCCATTACACACCCCCCTGCGAAGGCGCCTTGAGACACACCATGGCCAGCGGCGGCAAGGTCAGCGTGAGCGAGTGATACCGTTCCTGTACCTGCACAGGGGCAGAGTGCACCCCACCCTGATTGCCTTGTCCGCTGCCACCATAAAGACTGGCATCGCTATTCAGCAACTCGACCCAATACCCTTCACGCGGTACGCCGACACGATAGTTGTGGCGTGGCAGTGGCGTGAAATTACACACGACCAATACCATATCGTCTGGATTGCGCCCCTTGCGCAGGAAGCTCACGATACTCGCTTCCCAGCCATGCAGATCAACCCACTCAAAGCCCTCGGCCTGAAAGTCCTGCTCATGCAGCGCCCGTTCAGAGCGGTACAAATGATTCATGTCTTTTACGAATCGTTGCAAGCCCTGGTTAGGCGCATAATCCAGCAGATGCCAGTCCAGGCTATCGTCATGATTCCATTCACGCCACTGACCAAACTCCCCGCCCATGAACAAGAGCTTCTTGCCGGGGTGGGTATACTGATAGCCAAACAGCAGTCGCATATTTGCAAATTTCTGCCAATCATCCCCCGGCATTCTGCGCAGCAACGAACCCTTGCCGTGCACAACCTCATCGTGCGATAGCGGCAACGTAAAGTTTTCGTTGAAGGCATACCAGATACTGAAGGAAATCTGGTCGTGGTGGTATTTGCGGTACACCGGATCACGCCCGATGTAGGCAAGCGTATCGTGCATCCAGCCCATATTCCATTTCATGCCAAATCCCAATCCGCCCAGATAAGTGGGCCGCGACACCATCGGCCAGGCCGTCGATTCTTCGGCGATGGTCTGTACATCAGGGTGGTCGCGGTATATCGCCTCGTTGAGATCACGCATGAATTCTATCGCGTGAATGTCTTCCCGGCCCCCATATTCATTGGGTATCCACTCACCCTCCTTGCGCGCATAATCGAGATAAAGCATGGAGGCCACGGCGTCCACCCGCAAACCATCAATGTGATAGCGATCCAGCCAGAAAAGCGCGCTCGAGATCAAAATAGAACGTACTTCGTGGCGACCATAGTTGAAGATGCTCGACTTCCACTCCGGATGGTAGCCACGCTTGGGGTCAGCGTGTTCAAACAGGTAGGTGCCGTCGAAATACACCAGCCCGTGCTCGTCGGTCGGGAAGTGTGAAGGCACCCAGTCAAGTACCACACCAACGCCATTCTGATGCAGGCAGTCGATAAGGTACATGCAGTCCTGCGGCGTACCGTAACGCGCCGTAGGTACAAAATATCCCGTGGTCTGATAACCCCATGAACCGTAAAACGGGTGTTCGGTCACCGGCATCAGTTCGACATGGGTGAAGCCCATATCACGCACATAGTCGGTCAGTTGCTGCGCCTGCTCCCGGTAGGTGAGAAAGCGGTTGTCTTCATTCGGTACGCGACGCCAAGAACCCAGATGCGCCTCGTATATCCCCCACGGTGCATCCAGCGCATTTACCTGCGCACGCGTATCCATCCATGCCTTGTCACCCCAGGCGTAGTCCGTATCCCATACTATCGAGGCCGTCTTAGGCGGCATCTCGCTGCGCATGGCGAAGGGGTCTGCCTTATTCACCTGATAGTTGTTGTAGCGCGATGAAATGCGATATTTATAACAGGTACCGGCGCCGATAGCTCCTACAAATCCCTCCCAAATACCCGAGCCATCGTCACGCATACGCAATGGGTGCGCACCGCTATTCCAGCCGTTGAAATCGCCGATAACAGAAACGCCCTTGGCATTAGGTGCCCACACCGCAAAATGCACACCGTCCACACCTTGTACGCTGATACGATGCGCACCCAGCTTCTCATGTAAACGGAAATGCTTACCCTGGCGGAAAAGATAGATGTCATGCTCGGTGAGCAAGCCAACACCGTATATCACGCGCTCGGCTGAATCGTGTGCTGTCGTCGTTCCCATAATGCTATCCTCTGAAGCGACCCGCAGGTAAAATCGGGGTCAACGCACTTGATGATTGTGGCACACTCCAGGGCTTGCCTGCCATGCGCAGGGCGCCTGCTGTACTCAGGTTTATGTAGTCATTGCCACAAAGACAGACAATGGACCGGGGAGAGTGATTTTACTGCTTGCTGTCGGCGCTGATCTGCCTGATTGGACGAGCGTTAAACTGATTATCTCGTACAACCAACTGTTGTTCATATTATGAAAAAATCATACATCACGACAGTACCCCGGTCAAACTACACCAGGCGTATCATCACGTGTTACACATGCCCAACATCAACAAAATCAATGCGCACTTATCAACTACCGTCTTTGCCCTTTCCTACCAGACGCGACAACGTGGAAAACAAATCTACGGGTAATGGAAAAACAATCGTAGATGACTTGTCGCCCGCGATTGCGGACAGCGTCTGCATATAACGTAATTGCATGGCTTCTGGCTGCTGCGCAAGCATCTGGGCTGCCTGCAACAGCTTCTCAGAGGCCTGCAGTTCGCCTTCTGCATGAATAACTTTGGCGCGGCGTTCTCGTTCAGCCTCTGCCTGACGAGCGATGGCACGCACCATGGATTCATCAATATCAATATGTTTTATTTCTACATTGGAAACCTTTATTCCCCATGTGTCAGTCTGGGCATCTAATACCTTCTGAATATCCAGGTTGAGTCGTTCGCGCTCGGCCAGCATTTCATCCAGTTCATGTTTTCCGAGTACGGCACGTAACGTAGTCTGTGCAAGTTGGCTGGTGGCGTTCATAAAATCTTCCACCTGGATGATGGCGCGCTGCGGATCCATTACGCGAAAATACAATACCGCATTCACCTTGACTGAAACGTTGTCGCGCGAGATCACATCCTGCGTAGGCACATCGAGTACTACGGTGCGCAAATCTACGCGCACCATCTGCTGAATGCCGGGAATGATGATGATCAAGCCCGGACCCTTCACCTTCCAGAACCGTCCCAGCTGGAACACTACACCGCGCTCATATTCCCGCAGAATGCGGAACATTGAAATGCCCAGCACTATGAGCAGAAACAGCAGGCCAACCAAACTGAAGTCGAATGACATGATTATTCTCCTTTTGCTGCCAGTGGAATTACCGTTAGTAGAAGACCTTTTTCACCAGTCACCCTGACGCTCAAACCTGGCGTCAATGGAGCCGTGCTGGATACCCGCCAAATTTCACCCTGTATCTGCGCCCAGCACTCGCTGCCCGTGCACGTCACCACCACTCCCTCACTGCCGATGATCTGCCTGCCCCCACTCACCAGCGGGCGGCGATAGGATTTGACTGCGAGGCCACCGATTGCCGCCAGCACAATGGCGCTGGTCACGGCCAGCGTACCAATCAGATAGGGCGAAATACCGTAACCGGGCACATCCGTATCCATCAGCACGACGGCGCCAACGACAAACGCCACCACACCCCCCAACCCCAGTATGCCAAAACTGGGAACGAAAGCTTCCGCCACCATAAAGGCCAGCCCCAACAGAATCAGCGCCAGGCCGGCATAGTTAACCGGCAGCATCTGCAAGGCATACAGCGCCAGCAGCAGGCTGATGGCACCAATCACGCCGGGCACCACCGCACCGGGGTTGGCCAATTCAAAAAACAGACCATAAATCCCAATCATCATCAGAATCAATGCGATATTGGGGGCCGTGATAACGGCAAGAAATTTGGTGCGCCAGTCCGGTTCGTGCTTGATCTGCGGCGCGGCCACCGTATCCAGCGTGACTTCTCCACTCGGCACACTGAGTTTGCTCCCATCTACCTGCACCAGCAGTTGGCTGAGGTCAGGTGCAAGATAATCAATCACCTTCAGCTGCAAGGCCTCGGTGGCGGACAGGCTGACGGCCTCACGCACGGCCTGCTCTGCCCATTCAATATTGCGGCCGCGCAGTTGTGCCAGCCCGCGGATATAGGCGGCAGCGTCGTTCACCGCCTTCTCGCCCATGGCGTCCCTGGGAATTTCAGCGGGTGACCCGGCTTTGTCCGTGTCCTTGCCGGGCTTTTGCGGCGGCGCACCGGTGCCGGGCGCACCTATCGCCACCGGCGTGGCCGCACCCAGATTGGTGCCAGGCGCCATGGCGGCAATGTGGCTCGCATACAGGATATAGGTACCAGCGCTGGCGGCGCGTGCGCCACTCGGTGCAACGTAGCTTGCCACCGGCACCGGCGAGGCCAGTATGGCCTTGATGATCTCGCGCATCGAGGTATCCAGCCCGCCCGGAGTATCCATGCGCAACACGACGAGCTGCGCCCCTTCCCGGGCGGCGCGTTCGATCCCGCGGGTGATGTAGTCGGCACTGGCGGGGCCTACCGCACCGTCCAGCTGCAACAGCATGACCGGCGCGGGGGTAGCCGCTGGCGCTGCCATCGCAAACCCTGCCAGCAGTACTGTCAGCCACACAGCCCTATTCCGCTTCATGTGACACTCCTTCGCCATGTTCGTGACTGCAGATACGGCCTGCGGCAATTACCGTCGGCCCACACGGTAACCCTGTGACCCGGTATCCTCACTCTGCCGGCTGACCCAGCGCGGCAGCACGCCTTGCATGCATTGTAAAATGCGGCTCGAACGCATCAAACAGGTCAAGATACTGCTCTGCCAGTCGGGTCAGAAGAAACTGACGACGCACTGACTCACATGCATTGCGGCCGAGACTGGCGCGCAACTCCTTATCTTTCAGCAGTTGCACAAGGCGCGCCGCCGCCTCTTCTACCGTGGAGACAAGGAACCCGCTGACGCCATCCTCTATCTGGCGCCGGATGCCGCCGCAATTACCGCCAATGACAGCAGCACCTTTCCACATCGCCTCAGTCACGGTCAAGCCAAACCCCTCACGCAGGGATTTTTGCATAACGACTGCCGCACATCGCTGCAACGCATTCACCAAGGCACTGTCTGTGGCGGTCAGTATGATTATGCGCTCTTCCTTGCAGGAAAGCAGCGACTCGAACACCTCCTGCCCTTCGGGATCATCGGTGGCTATATTCCCCAGCAGCACAAGTGTCGCGGGCACCTCACGACGCGCTATTTTAAAGGCCTGAATGACGCCTTCCGGGTCTTTCCAGCGATCGAAACGTGAAACCTGGACCACGATAGGCAGATCATCCGGGATGCCATAGTGCTCGAGTCGATCCTTGATCTCGGCCTCGCTCAGTTCACGGTTTTTAAGGGAGAAGGGATCGATCGCCGGCATGAAAAAAACCTGCGGCACCTCGATCTTCTGCGTGTATTCGGGCAGCGACGAAATCATGGCATCGTACTCTTCCACAAATCCCCTCAGATAATTCCACGCTTCGACGTCCGGCTGTGTGAGGTCTACATGACAGCGCCAGACCCACGGGCAGGTACGGCGATAGTGGCTGATAAGCGGAAGCGGCTGCGGGTCGTGCACGACCACAAAATCTGCGTCGATATCCATGCGCAGTGCATTCTCTGATATCACCTGCTCGTAGACATTCCGCTTCAACTCGGTCAAGTTGATGTCGCCTCCTTGTAACGCGTTATGCAGCTTCTTGGTAACACTGAAGAAGTCAGGGCTGCCCTGGATCAGGCGCCAGTCGGCCCTGATGCCAAGAGCACGCTGCATCAGCGTGAGTGACGACAGCATCTCGGCCACGCCGCCGCCATGAAACGTGGAACTGATATTGATAACGCGCAAACCATGCAGCCGCTTGGCCTTGCGTAGGATGCGCTCGACAGCCTCAGCCCCGATCAAGCGTTCATACGCATCAATACCCATGGGCCAGAAGAACTTGTCCATCTTGAATCCTCGCCAGACTGCGCCTAATCAGGCCTGCCACTTCCAGTCACGGATCTCGGGCATGTCCTGACCATGACGCCGGATGTATTCATCATGCTCTATCAGCCGGTCACGCACAAACTGCCTGAGGTAGGCCGCCTTGTAACCGAGTGTCGGCACACGATCCACCACATCGGCCACCAGATGAAAGCGGTCAAGGTCGTTACGCACCGTCATGTCAAACGGCGTGGTGGTGGTACCTTCTTCCTTATAGCCGCGCACATGCAGATTATCGTGGTTGGTGCGGCGGTAGGTCAGTCGGTGAATCAGCCAGGGATAACCGTGGTAGGCGAAGATGATCGGCTTGTCGGTGGTAAACAGCGTATCAAAGTCCTTGTCAGACAAGCCGTGCGGGTGTTCCTCGCGCGGCTGCAGGGTCATCAGGTCGACGACATTGAGCACACGCACCCGGAGGTCAGGCGCATGCTGGCGCAGCAGACTGACTGCCGCTAGTACCTCGAGGGTCGGCACATCACCCGCCGCCGCCATCACCACATCCGGCTCGCCGTCGCGGTCGTTGCTGGCCCATTCCCAGATGCCGATGCCCGCCGCACAGTGCTTGATGGCGGCGTCCATCGTCAGCCACTGCGCCTGCGGCTGCTTGCCCGCGACGATCACATTGACCAGATTGCGCGACCGCAGGCATTGATCCGTGACACAGAGCAGCGTGTTGGCATCGGGCGGCAGGTAGACGCGAATGGTATCGGCCTTCTTGTTGGCCACATGGTCAATGAAACCGGGATCCTGGTGTGAGAAACCGTTGTGATCCTGACGCCAGACGTGCGACGTCAGCAGATAATTCAACGAGGCGATGGGCCGCCGCCAGGGAATCTCGCGCGTAACCTTGAGCCACTTGGCGTGCTGGTTGAACATCGAATCCACAATGTGGATAAAGGCCTCATAGCAGGAAAAAAATCCGTGACGGCCGGTGAGCAGATAGCCTTCGAGCCAACCCTGACAGGTGTGCTCGGACAGGATTTCCATCACCCGCCCATCCGGCGCCAGATGATCGTCCTCCGGTAGCTGCTCGGCCATCCAGGCACGATCCGTCACCTCGAACAACGCACCCAGCCGATTGGAGGCCGTCTCATCAGGACCGACCACGCGAAAGTTGCGTGCCTTCAGGTTGCGCTGCATCACGTCGCGCAGCAGTTGGCCCATCACCCGCGTGGCCTCAGCCAGCACAGCACCGGGTTGCGGCACCTCCACCGCGTAGGCGCGAAAATCCGGCAAGCGTAAATCCTGGAGCAACAAGCCGCCGTTGGCGTGCGGGTTGGCGCCCATACGGCGTGCGCCGTCCGGCGCGAGCGCGGCCAGGTCTGGCATGAGCACGCCATCGGCGTCAAACAGTTCTTCGGGCCGGTAACTTTTCAGCCACTGCTCCAGCAGCTTCAGGTGTCCGGACTTGGCGGAGAGATCGGCAAACGGCACCTGATGCGAGCGCCACGAACCCTCGGTCTTTTTGCCGTCGACCTCTTTCGGCCCGGTCCAACCCTTGGGCGTACGCAGGATGATCATCGGCCAGCGCGGACGACCGGGCTTGCCCAGCTCACGCGCATGGTGCTGAATGGTTTTGATCTCGGCGATAACCTTGTCGAGCGTGGCCGCCATCTGCTGGTGCATCACCTCAGGATCATCACCTTCGACAAAATGCGGCTGGTAGCCATAGCCGACAAACAGGCTCTCCAGTTCGGCATGCGGGATACGTGCGAGCAAGCTGGGGTTGGCAATCTTGTAGCCATTCAAATGCAGAATCGGCAGCACCGCGCCATCCTGCGCCGGATTGAGAAATTTATTCGAATGCCAGGCGGCCGCCAACGGGCCGGTCTCGGCCTCACCGTCCCCCACCACGCAGGCTACAATCAAATCCGGATTATCAAACGCCGCACCAAAGGCATGCGCCACCGAATATCCCAGCTCGCCACCCTCGTGGATAGAGCCGGGCGTCTCCGGCGCCACGTGGCTCGGTATGCCGCCGGGAAATGAGAACTGGCGGAACAACTGCCGCATGCCTTCGGCGTCGGGCGATACGTTGTGATAGACCTCGCTGTAACTGCCCTCCAGCCAGGTGCTCGCCACCAACCCCGGTCCGCCGTGACCGGGTCCGGCGACATAGATGACGCTGAGGTCTTGCGCCTTGATGACGCGATTGAGATGGGCATAGATAAAGTTCAGCCCCGGCGTGGTGCCCCAGTGACCGAGCAGGCGCGGCTTCACGTGCTCGATCCTCAGCGGCTCGCGCAGCAGCGGATTATCCAGCAGATAAATTTGCCCGACCGAGAGGTAATTTGCGGCGCGCCACCAGGCGTGTATCAGCCGCGCCTGCTCGGCGGAAAGTGGGGTTTGCGCTGCTGCCATCCGTATCGCTGTCTCACTCATGGTGCCCTCTCCTGTCAGGTAATCACGCTGGGTTTGTCTCTTTGTGTGCGCTTATGCAGTTGCGCGATTTCATCCGCCAGCGCGATGAGCCCGGCCAGTGCGGCTTGTGTGTCCTGCGTGTGTTGCGCCGGGTCTGCTTCATAGCGCTCGATGTACACACGCAATGTCGCACCCTCGGTGCCGGTGCCAGAAAGCCGGTAGACAATACGCGCACCGCACTCAAACAGGATGCGCACACCCTGCTGCCTGCTCACGCTGTGATCGACCGGATCGGTATAGGCGAAATCATCGCTCTGTTGTACCACATAGCCACCCAAGCGTTTGCCTTGCAAACTGGCACTCTGCTCGCGCACGGACTGTAATAGCTCCTGCGCTGGTGCAGCGGGCAGGTCTTCGTAATCGTGACGGGTATAAAAATTACGGCCATAGCGGGCCCAGTGCTCGCGTACGATCTGCTCGACCGATACGCGGCGCGCGGCCAGCAGGTCGAGCCAGAACAACACCGCCCATAATCCGTCTTTTTCACGGATGTGGTTCGATCCGGTGCCAAAGCTCTCCTCGCCGCACAGCGTGATCATGTTTTCATCGAGCAGATTGCTGAAGAATTTCCAGCCAGTGGGTGTTTCATGGCACGCAATCTTGAGCGCCGCCGCCACCCGATCCACCGCCTGACTGGTCGGCATCGAGCGCGCCACGCCCGCGAGCCCGGCACGATAGGCCGGTACTACTTGTGCGTTCGCCGCCAGCACGGCCAGGCTGTCGCTCGGCGTCACGAAAAATCCGCGCCCGACAATCATGTTACGGTCACCGTCACCATCGGCGGCAGCACCGAAATCCGGCGCATCAGGGCCGAACAGATGTTCCACCAGTTCGTGGGCGTAGGTCAGGTTGGGGTCAGGATGGCCGCCGCCGAAATCCGGCAGCGGCTCGCCGTTCACCACGCTGCCGGGCGGCGCACCCAGTTGTTGCTCCAGAATTTCCCGGGCATACGGCCCGGTAACGGCGTGCATGGCGTCAAAGCGTATGCGAAATGTACCTGCGCTGAGCAACGTGCGGATGCGGTTGAAATCGAACAGTTGCGCCATCAGTTCCGCGTAGTCTGCCACCGGATCAATGACCTGCACCGTCATGTCGCCGAGCGTCACGCTGCCTGCCGTATCAATATCGACGTCATCGCTGTCCAGCGTGCAGTAGCGCGTCAGCACACAGCTGCGGCGGTATATCGCCTCGGTGATCTTCTCCGGTGCCGGCCCGCCGTTGTCGGTGTTGAACTTGATGCCGAAGTCGCCGGTGACGCCACCGGGGTTGTGGCTGGCAGAAAGTATGATGCCGCCTGCGGCACCATATTTGCGAATCACACACGAGGTCGCCGGCGTGGACAAAATACCGCCGCGCCCGACCATCACCTTGCCGATACCGTTGGCTGCCGCCATGCGCAGAATGATCTGGATCGCCTCGCGGTTGTAATAGCGCCCGTCGCCACCAAGCACCAATGGCCGTTCGCCGGTGGCGCCGAGCACATCGAAAATCGCCTGGACGAAATTCTCCAGATAGTGCGGCTGCTGAAACGTGCGTACCTTTTTGCGCAGGCCGGATGTACCGGGCTTCTGGTCGGTAAAGGCCTGAGTTGTTACTTCCCTGATCTTCATGCCTACCCCTTCAGTTACGCGGCGCGACACTGACTCACGCATTGCCGTCTGCCGCCAGCACGGTGGCGGCCTCTTCTGCCAGTATGACGGCTTCATCCACGGGCGTCACCCACAGCGCCACCGAACTGTCATGCGTACTGATACGCGCCTCGGCACCCACGGCAACGCTGTTGGCCGCGTCATCGACTACAATACCGGCCCACTCCATGCCCGCCAGTATCCGAGCCCGCACCTCGGCTGCATGCTCACCCACCCCGCCGCCAAACAGAATCGCATCCGCACCGCCCAGCACGGCCAGATACGCCCCCAGATATTTTCGCGCGCGATGACAGTACACATCGACCGCCAGACGTGCCGCGGGTTCGCGTGACGCCAGCAAGGTGCGCATGTCGGCGCTGATGCCGGAAATACCGAGCAGGCCCGAGTCCTCATTCAGCATTTTTTCCAGCGCCTCCGGTGTCAGACTCTCGGTACGCTGGAGAAACAGCAGCAGGCCGGGGTCGACATCGCCCGCGCGCGTCGCCATCACCAGTCCTTCAAGCGGTGAAAACCCCATTGAGGTTTCTACTGGCCTGCCGTCACGCAACGCGGTCACCGAGCAGCCCGCACCCAGTTGCAGCGAGATCACGCGCTCGCCGTCTTTTCGCTCCGGCCGCAACGCACACCAGCGCCGCCACATCGCCTGATGCGCGAGTCCATGAAACCCGTAACGCCGCAACCCATGGCTGGCACATAGCGCATGCGGCAATGCATACGTGGCCGCCACATCGGGTAGCGCGGCATAAAACGCCGTATCAAACACCGCCACCTGCGGGATGATATCGCCCAGCACCTCGCGGCACGCGCCCAGCCAGCCCAGCGCGAGCGGGTTATGCAACGGTGCCAACGGCGCCAGTCGCGTGATCTCGGCTTCGACTTCGGCATCGATCAGACACGGACGCACCAGCCGGGTGCCGCCGTGCACGACACGGTGCGCCACCGCATCTATCGCATGCAGGCTGGTGTGCTGCAAAAACTCGCGCAACACTTCGACCTGAGTGGCCCCCGCATGCGTGGCATGGTGCGACGCCACCACGCGCGGCACACCTGCCTCCAGCATCAGTACCGTGAGGCGTATCGAGGAACTTCCGGTGTTGACGGTCAGCAGCTTCATCTATACCTACACTCCTGCCTCAGCTCGCGCCCTTGCGCGCTGTGAAAATCAACACGCACGGCCTTAAGATCATTGTTTCCCCAAAGCACCGCTTCTGCAACCCCAAATTCCGTGACTCCCACAGGGCGCGTGCAGACGTATTTCGAGTGGGTCAGCAATGTAGACCCCGTTACCCGAATTAAGCGCGGCTTACAGCAACCACCGGGAGAAAAGCGCAAAAAAAACGGAGTACGAGACTCCGTTTTTCACTCGGACAGAATCTGCTTACTATTTACTATTTGCTGGAAATCATGTCGTGGATGATGGGTGCCAGAATCAGCTCCATGGCAAAACCCATCTTGCCACCGGGGACGACGATGGTGTTGCGGCGCGACATGAAGGAATTAGGAATCATGTTCAGCAGGTAGGGAAAATCCACACCCTTCGGGTCGCGGAAGCGGATCACGATGAAGCTTTCGTCCGGCGTCGGGATGTCGCGCGAAATGAAGGGGTTGGAGGTATCCACCGTGGCAACGCGCTGGAAGTTGATGTCGGTGCGCGAGAACTGCGGGGTGATATAGTTCACGTAATCCGGCATGCGGCGCAGAATGGTATCCACGATCACCTCGGCAGGATAGCCGCGCTCGGCGCCATCGCGATGGATTTTCTGGATCCATTCCAGATTAACGATGGGCACCACGCCTATGCCCAGATCGACATGCTCCGACACATCCACATCGTCGCTCTTGGCCAGACCGTGCAGGCCTTCGTAAAACAGCAGGTCGGAACCCGCCGGCACGTCTTCCCAGGGGGTGAACTCGCCCACATTCAGCTGGGTATTGAGGCGTTTATTATGCTGCCGCGCCTCCTCATCACTGTGGATGTAATAGCGCTTCTTGCCACCCCCGGTTTTACCGTAGGTCTGGAACAGCTCGGCCAGCTTGTCGAAATGGTTGGCCTGGGGCCCGAAATGACTGAAGTGACGATTGCCCTCGGCCTCGGCCTTTTTGACCGCTTCCTTGAATTCGACCCGCGACAGGCTATGAAAGCTGTCGCCCTCGACCACGGCGGCATTGATCTTTTCGCGCTGAAAGATGTGCTCGAACGCGCGCTTGACGGTCGTGGTGCCGGCGCCGGACGAGCCCGTCACCGCAATCACGGGATGCTTCTTGGACATGCTGGAACTCCCTAAGTATGAAAATTGAAAGCGAAAACCACCCAATTGTACCTGCGGGGAACCGGGCCTGTCATCATCCACGTCCGTGCTATCGAGACCCGTTTCAGCGGTCTGGCGCCTTTATGCAGCCATATGGAGCTAAATATCCAACCGGGCCACGGCACACCCTCCTTTTACCACAGACCACGGTACGATTGCCCGTCACTTTGGAGTACCTTACAGTACGGTAAGCTGGGTGGCGACGAGGCATGAGCGCAATGATGTGTGTATTATTGCATGACCTCGCCTTACACCTCACGGTACGGTAGCGATGGGTTGTCAGACACGGTAACGTTTACTGATGTAGGGCAGCTTTTCGGGTTCAACGAAGCGTAAAGGATCAAGTTCATTGTATGACTGCATGGGCTGTGTAATCCCGCAACTATCTATATGCATAGTCATGCAATGAACCTGACTCCTTTCATCCGTGCGCTCTATGCCGGTCACGCACTGTCGTGCCTGAGCGGCTCACCCCGGCCGACACCAGCCAGCGTGGTTCGTCAACAGATACGATCATGACCCGTACCAAAGGCCTTGAGTCCCGCTACCGCAAGCACGGCGAAAGCATCCTGATCGAGCTGAAGCTGCACAGCGTCATGCAGTTGTTTAACTCGCTGGATCCCTCGCCGTTTCACGAGAAGGACCTGGACGACGATGCGGTGGAGTACATCGTCGGCACCGCGCGCGAGTTTCCGCTGAAGACGCCGTTGCGGCTGCACCTGCATCTGCCACCCGAGGCGGTGACCCAGGAATCGAGCGAGAGCATCGGCCAGGCGATCCACAATTTCTTCGAATACCAGACCGAGGTGGCGGACCGCGCGCTGCGCCAGAAGCTCCGCCAGGGCCGCGCAAGCCTCGTCATCGGATTGCTGTTCCTGTTCGCCTGTATCAGCGCGCGGGCGCTGATCGCCCCGGTCGGCAACGGCATGCTCCATGACATCGTCCAGGAGGGGCTGCTCATCAGCGGCTGGGTGGCGATGTGGCGGCCGATCCAGATCTTCCTCTACGACTGGTGGCCGATTCGCAATCGGCGCCGGCTCTATCACAAGCTGAGTCATCTGGAGGTGGCGATCCACCCGGGCACCCGATCCGCGCAGGGGTGAGAAATAAAGGCTCCGGTTTTGCAATAGTGTATTTAATCATGGCCTTCATTCACCCTCGCCCATCGCTTCACGTACGGTAGCGATGGGTTGTCAGCCACGGCAGATGACACTCCACCCTGGCAAGGCCAATGCAATGCCCTGCAAGACTTCATTATGCTCAGTTCGCCGGATCTGCAAGAGCGGAAACAGTATCCGTTCAGTTTCCGGCCGGGGCAGGCACTGCCGGGTTTCTCATGTGGCGGTCAAGAAAGACGCCCAATTCCCGGGCCCAGGCTTCCCGGCTGAACAGGAAGCTGTCGTTGTGGCCGCCGCGCATCTCCAAAAATATCTTGGGCTCGCGCGCCGCGTCGAACAGCGCCCGGCCATGGCGGTAGGGAATGATGTCGTCCTCGCGGCTGTGGGCGATGAATACCGGGGCTTCCACGTTCTTGAGGTAGGCGCGGGTGTTGTAGTTGAAGCGTGACAGCAGCCGCACCGGCAGGAACGGATAGACTTCGGCCCCCATGTCCGGCACCGAGGTAAATACGGAGGCAAGCACCAGCGCTCCGGGCTGTTGGCGTGCCGCGAGCCACGCCGCCACCGCGCCGCCGAGCGATTCGCCCAGTAGCGCGATGCATCGGGGCTCGATTTTCCGGGTTACGGTAAGGTAACGCCAAGCCGCTTCGGCGTCCCGGTAGGTTCCCTGCTCGCTCGGGCTTCCGCTGCTCTTGCCGTAGCCCCGGTAGTCGAAGATAAAGCTGGAATAGCCCAGCCGGTGAAACATGGGCAGGTATTCCAGGCGGTGGGAGATGTTGCCAGCATTGCCGTGGAACAGCAGCACGGTTCCCCGCGACTGCGGCGCCGGAATGAACCAGGCATGCAGGCTTTCCCCGTCGCCGGTGTCGAGCTGCACCTCTTCATAGTCGAGGCCAGCGTCCTGCGGCGTTGCGGCGTACTCGCGACCTATGCCGGGGAAATAGACCAGCCACGACTGAAACAGGAACACGCCGATGAGCAGCGCCGCATAGACGGCTGCCAGGATTCCTGCAACGTTCCACACCATGCGCACGATGGCCTCGGCGAGTTCACGAATATCATAATGACTGCTTTACACCTTGGCAGGCTTAAGCAAGGTGCGCAGGGCCAGATACCGTCTTGAGAACAAACCCTCATCATAGCCTTCACCCAGGTGGGTGTTGTCCCTATTTTTCCAGCAGCGCCTGCTTAGTAGCTGACGACTCATTCGGAATCATCAGCAGATACGCGCCCAGCCTGGTGACCTGAAACTGCTCGGATAGCAGAAAACTTCTGAACCAGCTGCCCATATTAGTTTTCAGGCTGAAGCCGTGCCCGCAGTAACGCCAGCGGGAAACGCGCCAGCAGGCGCTCGGCGGCAAACAGCGTGCGTCCCTCGTGCAGTTCGCTGCGGATGATTTCTCCGCTCAACACGTCGGTGTAATCAACGCCTGCGGTCTGCGCGGGTGTTTCAATCCAGGTGTCACTCCAAACCGCAGCCACCGGGTGCTGTGCGCTGTCACCCAGCAGGCGCGCAAACCAGTGCGTCGTCACGATCACCACGACATCGTTTTCGTGACGCCGCGCATAGGCGCACACATGCCCGGCCTGCGCGCCTTCAACCGCCAGTGGCTGGTAGCTGCCCAACTGGAATAGTTGCGGCAACGCGTGACGCAGGGCAAGTGCCTTCCACGTCAGATACAGTTTTATGCGTCCATCTTCCATGTGATCCAGCATGGCTTGCAACTGCGCGGCGGGGTTTGAGTGGATGGCGTCTTCGACCTCTGCCAGCCACTGCTGGCGCAGGCCATAATCCACGGGGCGGCGATTGTCGGGATCGACCAGGCTGAAATCCCACAGCTCCGAACCCTGATAAATATCCGGCACGCCCGGCGCGGTAAGCTTGAGCAATGTCTGGCTCAGGCTGTTGAACAGGCCGAAGCGGGCAATGCGCTGTTTGAAGGCCCACAGGTCGGTGACGAACGGGCTGGCCACCGAACCCAGCAGCGCGCGCACAAAGTGCTGCATCGCTTCTTCATAGCCGGTGTTGGGATTGATCCAGCTGGTGTGCACCTTGGCCTCTTTGATGGCCTTCAGCATGTAGGCCTCGATGCGTTCGCGCAATGCCGCGAGGCCTGTGTCATCCAGCACCTCCAGCGGCCAGACGCCCACCAGGGTCTGATAGAGCAGATACTCGTCATTGCGGCTAGGCACCCAGTGCTCGTCCAGCCGGCGTTTTTTATGGCGATTGAGTCGACTCCAGCGTGCCAGCCTCTGCCACCACTGTTCCGGCACTTCCGACAGCACGTTGATGCGTGCGCGCACATCTTCGCTGCGCTTGGCATCATGGGTGGAGGTGGCGAGCATGGTATGCGGCCAGCGCTTGAGCCGCTCCTGATTGGCGTTGTGGAAGGCCGCCACCGATACCGAATAGCGGCGCGGATCGCCGCCCACGTCGTTGAGCGACACCAGCCGGTTATAGATGTAGAACAAGGTATCTTCCATGCCCTTGGCCATGACCGGGCTGGTGTATTGCTGGAAGCGCATGGCGAAGGTGACCGCCATCTGGCGATAGGCTCCCGACTTGCCTTCCAGCGCCTGCAGCAGCAGGATGTCACGGATGAAATCGTAAATGCTCACGTCGGCCGCCAGGCTGCGTTTCTTGGCCTGCGCCACCGCCCATTCCACGTAGCGCCGGTCTTCCTCCGAGACGCCCGCGCCGGTGACATAGGTGCGGTAGACCGGGAAACATGCCACTACTTCGCTCAGGGCATTGCGCAACGTGGTCAGGGTGTAGTCGCGGGTGTGCCAGTCTGATTCAGAAATGCGGTCGAGCTCGCTCGCGAGCACATGCAACTCGCTGGAAAGCGCGGTACCCATGATGAGTTTCTTGCGTTCGTAGAGCAACTCGTCGAAGCTCTGCGCGTGCCCGGTGAAGCGCCGGTAGATACGATCAAACTCGCGCTCGGACGGGCCATAGATCTGGAGGCCGTTGACCAGCACCGCAAAGTCATAGCCGGTGGTGCCGTGAATCGGCCACTCCTCCGGCAGGCGCTCGTAGTGCGCCAGGATTTTTTCCGCCACGATATACAGCGGCGCGCTGTCAGCGGGCGTGTCGCTACCGTTATGTTGCGCCGTCAAAACGGCAGCCTGTTGTTGCAGTTGCGCAAAGTACGCTGCCGGGTCATAGAGGCCGTCGGGATGGTCGATGCGCAGGCCGTCGACCTTGCCTTGCGCCACCAGCTCGAGTATCACCCGATGGGTGGCCTCAAACACGTCGGGATTTTCCATGCGCAGGCCGGCCAGTTCGTCGACATCGAAGAAGCGCCGGTAATTGATTTCGTCGCTCGCCACGCGCCAATAGGCCAGCCGGTAGGCCTGCTGCTCCAGCAACTCGTGCAGCAGGTTGAAGTCAGCCGTCTCGCCGCCGCCATTAAAGGTGGCGACATTTTCCTCGATAAACTGGCGAACAGTCGGCGCCGCGCGCGCCAGTTCGGCCAGATGACGCTTGTGTACGGCCTGATCGCGATTACGCTCGCGGATACGTTCTTCAGTGCTGACATGGTGCGGTGGCAGATTGCGGAAGGCGGTAATCAGGGTCTGGAGTTCCTGTTGCTGCGGATTGTCCTCGCCCATCTGCCGCTGCAAACGCTCCAGCGCGTGACTCAGGATTTGCGCGTAGTTTTTGGGGTCGATGGGAAACAGGTGCGTGCAATAGTGCACCGCAAGGCTGCCAGCCTCGGCATCAAACGCAAGCTTGAGCTCGCCCTTCTCCAGCACCTTGCCGTAATAATCGCCCAGCACCGGCAGCAACACCTTGCCACGCAGCGCGTCTTTCTCGGGGCGCCAGTCGATATCGAAATAGCCGGCGTAGGCCGATGCCCGCCCGTTCTCCAGCACGTCCAGCCACCACTGGTTGTCGTTGCCGGCGACGCCCATGTGATTGGGCACGATGTCCAGAATCTGCGCCATGCCGGCCTTGTGCAGCGCCTGCACAAAGTCTTCGTAGTCGTCGGTCGAGCCGATCTCGGGATTGATGCTGGCGTGGTCGACGATGTCATAACCGTGCTGGCTGCCGGCGCGCGCCTTGAGGTAGGGCGAGGCATAGGCGTGACTGATGCCGAGGCGGGCCAGATATGGCACCAGTTCGCACGCTTGGGAAAAGGTAAAGTCGCGATTGAACTGCAAGCGGTAGGTGACACGCGGAATGCTGGCAGTGCGCAACGGCACCGGTGGTGCAGCGCCCGGCACAAGGCCGCGCGTGTCACGCAAGGTAACGGCCAGTGCGCGCCAGCGCGCATCGCCCCATATCTCCTCAAGCGTGAGAGCGAGTTTGTAACGCCAGTTGGGCCGTTGGTCGGTCGTGCCGGGGAGGTTGACCTGATGCCGCTGGCCGATGATGTCTTCGAGCTGCACCAGCATCACCTGTGACGCGGTGCGCGCCAGATAGTGATGGATGGCGTGTGCCAGTGCCGGTGTCATTTCCGGCACCGTCTGCGGATCAACGCTCATATCCGCCGGCAGCAGGCCTTCACGTTTGAGCGCATACAGCAGACGGGCACGGTCTTCGGCCCGCCCTACCATCTGCTGGTCACGCACTGCATCCGACGGAAACAGGTGCAACACATCGCGTTCGTGCAGGTCATCGCCCAGCCAGAAACCCGCGAGTGTCGGCAGGTCGTGCGTGCTCGCCGACACCACCGCTTGCGCGGTGTAGCCGGACGGCGGCCTGAATCCGGCCTGGTCGTCTTTCTCAAAATAAAACAGGCGGTAGGACAACACGCCGAGGGGCAAGAGCGCCGTGCGCACCACCTCCGGCACGGTGCCCAGGTCTTCGCCGATGACAAAGCAATGATTGCGCTGGCTCTCCAGCGCAAGAATACCCAGCAGATCCTCAAACGCGTAGTGCACATACGCACCCTCATCCGGCGTGCCCTTGCCCGGCACCCAGAACAGCCGCATCAAACCCATGACATGGTCGATACGTAATGCACCGGCATGGCGCATGTTGGCGCGCAGCATCGCTATGAAGGGGGTATAGCCTGCCTCCACCAGCGCCTCGGGTATAAACGGCGGCAGGCCCCAGTTCTGACCATGCAGGTTGTAATCGTCCGGCGGCGCGCCGATGCTGGCGTCGAGCGCATACAACTTCTGATTGGCCCATGCCTCGGCCCCGCCGCGGTCTACGCTCACGGCAAGGTCCGCGTACAGGCCTATGCCTAAATGCGCCTGCTCTGCGCGACGGCCTACAGCGCCAAGCTGTTGGTCGGCCTGCCATTGCAGGTACTGGAAAAATTCGATTTGCTCGCGCTGAGTCTGGGAAAATTTCTGCACCGCTGTGGATGCAGGATCACGATACTCCTGCGGCCAGACCGGCCAACCCCAAATGGTTGCGTCGCTGGCATGAAAGTGCGCCTGCAAGGCCTCGAACAACGCGTGGCGGTAGAGTGTGTCACCCGCCTGCTCGACAAATGTCCGGAATGCAGTGCCGCGCTCGCTGCGTGGTTGCAGGTGGTGTTTGCAGAAATGTTTATAGAGATGCCGCAGTAGTTGCAGCTTGGTTTTCGAGACCCCCGCGTAGTCCACCAGCTCCGATTCACGCAGCGCCTGCAGGCGCGCCTGAAATGCCGGGTTGGCAACCTCCTTGCGTGCCGGTTGGCATTCAGAAAAATCAGGCACCGCTTCAACATCGAGGTACAACACGTTGAGGTACAGTCTGCTGGACGGGCTGTAGGGACTCGCATGTTCAGGGTTATGCGGGAACAGCGCATGCAACGGATTGACGCCGACGACATTGACGCCCTCGCGGGCGCGCTGCCCGGCTATCCGTTGCAGATCGGAGAAGTCGCCGATCCCCCAGTTGCGTTCCGAACGCAGCGCATAAAGTTGCAGAGCCGGGCCCCAGACGCGCCCACCTTCCGCCAACACCGGAGGCTTATAACACCGGTCCGGCACAATGATCAGGCTCAGCCGGTCGGTGACCTGACCGGTGCGGCGCAACTCGAAGCGGTGGTATCCCGGCGGCGGTGTGAGCGGTAGCGGCAGCGCGTAGCGCAGGTACAGCACGTCATCGATAGTGGCGCGCTCCAGCACGTCGAGTTCATCCGGTCGCACCCGGCCTGCATGCTGGCGCCCATCCTCCAGCCGCAGCGTCCATTCCAGCAACTCTTCTGCCTGGCCACCTGCGAGTGTAAGCGTCAGCTTGACCGGCGCAGTGCTGTTGCGCACGACCTGCACCGGCGCCAGCGTACGCTGCCATGAGCGCTGCCTGCGCAGCGCGAGCGCGTGCGCTATCTCCTTGTCGCTGCCGGCTGCAACACCCATCGCCTGCAGCAGCGCACGCCGGGTTGCCAGCGCAACCTCATGCCGGTTGCCCCATACGTCATGGTATTCGGTTTCAATGCCACACAGGGCACACAACTGGTCGAGGTCACTGACACGGGACATCATCTATACTCCTGTAGCAGGCTCCAGATGCCAGCATACCGACCACGGCGGCAACGCGCGCGGCGGCATCCACACTGCGTCCGTTGTGTACAGGACACGCCCCGCAGACGCCGGCACATTTTCAACCGGCGCTGCCCCAAGATTGGCCAGCAGCACCAGTCGCGAGCCCTCGCCGAGCAGCCAATGCGCACACAAGGCGCGGTCGCCAAGCACCGTGAAGCCTGCCGTGCCACCGCGCAATCCGGCCAGTCGCGGGGCAATCTCCAACTGGCGCAGCGCAAGCAGGGCACGGTGCAATTGCAGTGCGCTTGCATCCTGCGCTGCCCAATCAAGGCAGGCACTGTCAAAAGTGGCTACAGCGCACGGATCGGGAATGCGTGCGCGCGCCGCCGGGTCACTGAACTCGGGGAAGCGTTCGAATTCGCGCCGGCGCCCTGCGGTAACGGCCTCCGCAAGCTCCGGGCCGAAGTCACAGAAGAATGGGAACGGCTGGCGGCTGCCCCACTCCTGTCCCATGAACAGCAACGGCGGTGACGGCGCGAGCAACACTACCGCCGTCACCGCGCGCAGGGCCTCCGCTGTTGCCAGCGCCGTCAGTCGCTCGCCAAACGCGCGATTGCCAATCTGGTCGTGATTCTGCAGAAATGTCACAAAGGCCGTCACCGGCAGATGGCGCGACGGTTCACCGCGCAGCGCCCCGTCCCGATACGGCGATGGATCATTTTGATAGGCAAAGCCTTCGGTCAGGCAGCGCCCGAGATGGCGCGCGGGGACATCGGCGTAATCCGCGTAATAGCCCCCTTGCTCGCCGCTCGCCAGCACATGCAGTGCATGATGGATGTCGTCATTCCACTGCGCCACATAGGCGCGTGGCTTGAGCACAGTGTCACGCTCCAGATAGCGCGCCGCGTTGTCGTCATTCTCCAGCACCAGATGCACGTGGCGCGTGGCCCCCGGCCCTCGGGCCACGGCCTGCGCCAGTTCGGTGAGAAAATCCGGACTGGAATTGTCCAGAATTGCGTGCACGGCGTCGAGCCGCAAGCCATCCAGATGATATTCCTCCAGCCAGTAGAGGGCATTGTGAATGAAGAAATCTCGCACCCGGCCAGAGTCTACGCCGTCGAAGTTGATGGCCGCGCCCCAGGGCGTGTGGTGCTGCTGACTGAAAAACTGCGGCGCATAGGCATGCAAGTAATTGCCTTCCGGCCCAAAGTGGTTATACACGACATCCAGAAACACCATCAGACCCTTGGCGTGCGCCGCCTGCACCAGCGCCTTGAGCTCTTCGGGGCGGCCATAACTCGCATCAGGCGCATACGGCAACACGCCATCGTAGCCCCAGTTGCGAACACCCGGAAAATCCGCCACCGGCATCAGCTCTATGGCCGTCACACCGAGATCGACCAGATGATCGAGACGCTCTGCAACTCCCACGAAACTGCCCTGCGGCGTAAAGCTGCCGACGTGCAGCTCATAAAACACGGCCTCTTCCCAGGGGCGGCCCTGCCAACCTGTATCTGCCCACTGCCACGCGCGCGGGTCTACCACTTCACTCGGCCCGTGCACATCCTGCGGCTGGTAGCGCGAGGCAGGATCCGGCACCCGCATCCCGCCGTCCACACTAAAGCAATAGTGCGCACCCGCGGTTGCCTCATGCGTGGCGAGCGAAAACCAGCCGTCTTTTTGAAGTTGCAGCGGGAGTATCCTTTCACCCGCGCCGTCCTGCAGACAGACCTCGACACGCTGCGCCGCCGGGGCCCACAGCCGGAAGTTGATGCTGCCATCGTCCAGCATCTCTGCCCCGAAGGGCATGGCATGCACACGTTGCACAGATTGCTGCTGTTGCGCCATACTCTATTCCCTTATGATGGAGTCTGGCAGGCGCCTGTTTGCAAGGCATGCCACTGCACATAGTGTCGCAGCCAGTCCAGCACCTCGCCGGCATCCTCCAGTCGCCCACGCGCCAATGTGGCACCCTCGCCTACCTTGATCGCGTAACCCCCCATCCAATTGACTATTCTGAACCCGTCTTCGTCCGTTACATCATCACCCACAAATACCGGCGTATGCCCGCTGAACGGGGCAGTCTGCATGAATGTGGCAATGGCCTGCCCCTTGTCCCGGCCACGTGGCCGTATCTCGAACACCTTGTTGCCTGCCATGAGCACAAAATCATCCCCAAGCTGCCGCAGCAGATGCGACATTAATGCCTGTGCTTCACCCTCGAGCGCTGGCGCCATACGGTAGTGCAGCGAGAGCGTGAGACCCTTGTCCTCCAGCAGCACACCCGTGTGCTGGCGCGCAAACTGCTCCAGTGCGGGCCTGATGGCAGTGAACGCCTGCGCGTGTGTATCCTGCCGGCTTACCTGTCCATTCGACAGGCGCGATTCTGCGCCGTGTTGTCCGGCGGCAGGCAGTTGCAGTGGCGCAAACAGACGATCAAGCATTGCAATCGGCCGGCCGCTGATCAGTGCCACTGGCGCAATACAGTGCAGTGCTGCCAACGTGTCGATCAAGCCCGGGCCGCACTGCACATCATCCGGATGCTGAACGATGTCGAGCAAGGTGCCGTCAACATCGAGAAAAAAGGCCCAGTTCAGACCAAAGGCGGGTAAATGTTGCGCCAAGGCTGCTTACCTTTATGGTTGACGAGGAATGGGGGCGGGTGCACTGGCCTGCGACGGCCACTCACCTGGCGCAGCTTGCGAACCCTGAATTACATCAAAACATGTGCATTCCGGGCACTTTTTACTGTAACAATGACAGCACTGCAAGTCAATTTAGGACAGCGCATGCCACGCTATCTCAGCACTGAATATCCGTCATGGAGAGGTTTGCATATTTTCAGTTGCGGGATGTATGCTGCCTCGCGATGGAGGCAGATGAGTCTGCTTCTTGCTTCCGCTGTAGCCCTGCCACAATCCGGCAAAGAAGTTTCTTACATTGATGCCCAGCGTTCGGGTTCTGTAGCCACCCTCCTGCACCACCAGCATCGGTATTCCAAGCGCACCGATGAGCCTCCCGTTCTCATGAAAATCCTTGGCGCCCAGCGTCCAGCTTCCTGTTGGATCGGCCTTGGCCGTGTCGAGGCCGAGCGCGACCACCAGATAATCGGGTCTGAAGCGCGCGATTTTCTTCAGCGCATCTTCGAGCGTTCGTTGATAGCGCTCAACAGAACAGGCTTCCGGCAACGGGTAGTTGATGTTGTATCCCTCACCCGCGCCCTCACCCTTCTCATCCGCGAACCCGGAAAAATGCGGATAGGCAAAATGCGGGTGGCCGTGTATGGAAACTGTCAATACATCACTGCGGGAATAAAAAATATCCTGGGTACCGTTGCCGTGATGGAAATCCACATCCAGTACGGCTACCCGCCCGTAACTGGATAAATAATTGGCAGCGACCGCAGAAGAGTTGAAGTAGCAGAATCCGCCGAATGCGCGCGTCTCGGCATGATGCCCCGGCGGCCTCACCAGCGCATAGGCAATGGAATAATCATCCAGAAGTTTCGTGGCCCCGGTCAGCGCGCAATTGACCGCATTGCGTGCGGCAATGTAGGCATTACGGTTGAGCGGCGTAAAGGTATCCATACAGTAGTAGCCAACCTGCAGTTCCGAGTCTTTGGGCGGACGCAGCTTGTTACGCAACGGAAAAATGATCGGGTATATGGACTTGCCCGCAGGCAGGGATTCGCACGCGCGGCGCAGATAATCCACGTAGCCGGCATCGTGCACCTGTTTGATAAAACGGGACGGAAAGCGCTCGGCCTTGACATTGCAAAACAGACTTGTTTTTGCAAGCTCTCGCATGATGACCGGAATACGCACCGGTGCCTCCATATAGCCGACGTCACGCACATGGTGAATGTCGTGCCCCGCATTCACAATCAGCGCAATAGCTGCCTTGGCTCCCGACACAACTCGAGTAGCGGCAACGGCATGCTTGATGTATCTGGGCTCACGAAATACGGCAGGATCGTCCTTGAATGAGAGCGCCACCATGGCTATATGGTCTTTGCTCAACAAATTTCCGTATTTACGATCCAGTATCGCCCTGATAACCTTGCGCAGAAACGGCAACTGCAGAGAATCCGGCTTGCCCAGCGGATCGTGCATCAGAAAATACAGGTCGCGGTCGCCTTCGTGTACCGGACTGGCGTAGAGGTTGTTGATGATCGGGAATATCTTGTAGCGCTCATAGAAGCGCAGGCGCTCCTGATTCTGTTTCAGGGTGCTGGCGCTGGCGATGACCATCGGGTCATCGACGCTGCACTCAAAAAACAGTCCCCTCATACCGAGATTGCCGGCCTCTTCCCGGACATGCTCATACAGCGCACCGCCAACGCCACCGCCGGTAGCACCCGGCGCCGCCGACAATAATTCCAGATAGCCGATGTTCAGGTCGGGCATGTGCAGCATCATGGCAAAGCCCTTGACCACGCCGGCCGCATTCTCGCCCACAAACAGAATCGAGCGATAACGATAGCGCACGGGGTCATGCAACTGCATGACGATCTTGTCGAGGTCTTCCTTGCGCGTGAGCGGGAACTGCTTGCGCATGATGCCCTTGACCTGCTCGATCGCATCACGATTGGCAGCCGAGGTGTCGTCGTATATTTTGCGTATTCTGAACATGGGTCAGCATCCTTCATGCAAAGGGCTGCAGCCGTTCCCATATGAGCGCCTCGTACACGGCGCCCATCTGCCCGGACACGATGACATCGTGCAAAACAGGATGGACAGGCTGCCCTGCAATCACCCCGGGGCGGAAACCCGAAGCAGTTGAGGCCCACAGAGCGTGGAGTGCACGATACCCCCTGACCGCGCCATCTGCCCCAGTCCAGCGCCAGACGCTGTCCTGAAGCACATGCAACATCAGGTGATTCCTTGATTGTACCGAGGGTCGGAATCGAACCGACACGGTGTCACCACCACCGGATTTTGAGTCCGGCGCGTCTACCAGTTCCGCCACCCCGGCATATCGCCTATTATAGGGCTTTCTTGCGCATGGCGATAGATTGCACCACCCCTTAAATATGCGCCGCAGCGAATTTCACTATGACCTCCCGCCTGAGCTGATCGCCCAAGCCCCTCTGCCCGAGCGCACACAAAGCCGGTTGCTGACACTCGATGGCGTTAGCGGTGCGCTGGGAGATCACTCGTTCAGTGCGCTGCCGCAACTGCTCGCTCCGGGCGACCTGCTGGTGCTCAACGACACGCGCGTCATTCCCGCACGTCTGTTCGGCAGCAAGGAATCCGGCGGGCGCATTGAGGTGCTGGTGGAGCGTGTACTGGATCATAACCGCGTGCTGGCACAGATACGCGCCAGCAAACCGCCCAGGGCGGGCATGCAGTTAATGCTGGAAGGCATGCCCGCCCATGTTGTGACGCGCCACGGTGACCTGTATGAGCTGGCGTTTGCGAACGGGCAGAATAATGTCCTCGAACTGCTGAATAGCGTCGGCCATACCCCGCTACCGCCTTATATCGAGCGTGCCGACCAGCCCGCCGATCGCGAACGCTACCAGACCGTGTATGCGCAGACCCCGGGCGCCGTTGCCGCCCCCACCGCAGGGCTGCACTTTGACACCGCGCTGCTGCGGCGCCTTGCAGCGCAAGGCATCGAGTGCGCCTTCGTAACCCTGCACGTGGGGCTGGGCACCTTTCAGCCGATGCGTGCAGACAATGTCGAAGACCATGTCATGCACCGTGAACGGCTTGAAGTAACCACACACGTCTGTGAGCAGGTGCGCGCTACACGCGCACGTGGCGGGCGCGTGATTGCAGTTGGTACCACCAGCGTACGGGCCCTGGAAAGTGCGGCGGCAAACGGAGAGATTCAGCCCCTGACAGGCGAAACCGGCATTTTCATTTACCCCGGCTACCGCTTCAAAACCGTGGATGCCCTGATCACCAACTTCCACCTGCCGGAGTCTACACTGCTGATGCTGGTGTCTGCCTTCGCCGGCACTGTGAACGTATTGAATGCTTACCGGCATGCGGTGCAGCAGCGTTACCGCTTCTTCAGCTATGGTGATGCCATGTTTGTCACACCAGTGGCGAGTAGCTAGTGGCGAGTAAAAACATTACTCTATCCTCGCTACTATGTTATGAACTTTGAACTCCTCAACAATGATGGCCACGCCCGCCGCGGTCGCCTGTCCTTTGCGCGCGGCACGGTGGAAACGCCTGCCTTCATGCCGGTTGGTACCTACGGCACGGTGAAGGCGATGACACCGGAGGAGGTGCGTGCCACCGGCGCCGAAATCATTCTCGGCAACACCTTTCACCTGATGTTGCGCCCCGGCATCGAGGTGATCCGCGCACATGGCGACCTGCATGACTTCATGCACTGGGATGGCCCTATTCTCACGGACTCCGGCGGCTTCCAGGTGTTCAGTCTGGGTGAATTGCGCAAGATCACCGAGCAAGGCGTGACCTTCCGTTCGCCGGTGAACGGTGACATGGTATACCTCGACCCCGAACGCTCCATGGAAGTGCAGCGCGCGCTGGGCGCGGACATCGTGATGATCTTCGACGACTGCACACCCTACCCCGCCGACACCGACACTGCGCGCACCTCCATGGAACTGTCGCTGCGCTGGGCCGCACGCAGCAAGCAGGCACACGGTGACAACCCCGCCGCCCTGTTCGGCATTGTGCAGGGTGGTGTTTACCCACAGCTGCGGGCCACTTCGCTCGCAGGCCTTACCAACATCGGTTTTGACGGCTATGCCATCGGCGGGCTATCCGTAGGTGAACCCAAGGCTGACCGGCTACAGGTGCTGGAGTCGCTGCTACCGTGCATGCCCACCGACAAACCGCGTTATCTCATGGGCGTCGGCACGCCAGAAGATCTGGTCGAAGCGGTACAGCGGGGTGTGGACATGTTTGATTGCGTGATGCCTACGCGCAATGCCCGCAATGGTCACCTGTTTGTCAGCAGCGGTGAAATACGTATCCGCAACAGCCAGTATCAGGCTGATACCCGCCCACTCGACCCGGACTGCAGCTGCTACACCTGCCGCCACTACAGCCGCGCCTACCTGCGCCATCTCGACCGGGCCAATGAAATTCTGGGGGCGCGCCTCAACACCCTGCATAACCTGCACTATTATCAAAGCCTGATGCAGGGTCTGCGCGATGCCATCGGCCGGAGCCAGCTCGACGACTTTGTGGCCGATTTCCACGCAAAACGCGCGCAAAACCCGTCGGCTGTGGCATAATTAGCGCCACTTTAATGATTGCCCGGAAACCCTCATGAGCTTTTTTATCTCCGATGCCATGGCCCAGGCAGCACCCGCTGCCTCGCCGGAATCCACGCTGTTCAGCTTCATACCGCTGATCGCGATATTCGTGCTGTTTTACTTTCTGCTCATCCGCCCACAGATGAAGCGCGCCAAGGAACACAAGGTCTTGCTGGGGTCACTGGCAAAAAATGACGAGGTCGTCACCACGGGTGGCCTGTTGGGCCGTATCACCGAAGTAGGCACTGATTTCGTCAGCATCGAGATTGCAGGCAACACCGTCGTGAAGGTGCAGAAACATTCTGTTGCTGGCGTCATGCCCAAAGGCACCATAGCATCAGCCTGAAGCCCACGCTGCCAGATACCCTGCCGCCATGATGAACCAGTATCCTGCCTGGAAATACCTGCTGATCGTGATCGCCGTCGTCACGGGCGTGCTGTTCAGCCTGCCCAACCTGTATGGCGAAGATCCCGCCTTGCAAATTTCCGGCACCCGCACCACCACCATAGATGCTGCTGCCGAGGAGCAGGTACTCGGGCTATTACAGCAAAATGCCCTCCCCTACAAATCCACCACGCGCGATGACCATGCCCTGCTGATCCGCTTTAGCGATACCGAAACCCAGTTGCGGGCGAAGGATATCGTCAAGGAAACGCTGGGCGGCGGCTACGTGGTAGCACTGAATCTCGCGCCTGCAACGCCTGTCTGGCTCAGGGCCATCAATGCACTGCCCATGTATCTCGGGCTTGACCTGCGCGGCGGCGTGCACTTCCTTATGGAAGTAGATATGGAAGCCGCCGTAGGCCAGGCGGAGGAGCGCTATATAAGTGATATTCGCAGCCTGCTACGCGACAAGAAGCTGCGCTACCTAAGTATTGGCCGCGGCACAAATGGCCTTGAGATAAAATTCCGCAGCCCGGAAGAGCGGGACCAGGCGAATGACCTGGTGAGCCGGGATTTCCCCCTGCTGGAGCTGAAAGATGTTGACGGCGCCACCAACCATGATCTGATTGCCGTGGTTTCCGAATCTGAGCAGCGCGAGGTTCGCAAGTTTGCCTTGCAGCAAAACATCACCACGTTGCGCAATCGCGTCAACGAACTCGGTGTCGCTGAACCCGTCATCCAGCAGCAGGGCGACAGCCGTATCGTAGTACAACTGCCGGGCGTGCAGGATACCGCACGCGCCAAGGAAATACTCGGCGCCACGGCTACCCTCGAATTCCGTATGGCGGACGAGACGAATCTGGTCGATGACGCCCTGGCGGGCCGCGTTCCTGCCGGCTCCAAGCTCTATAAGCGGCGCGAGGGCGGCCATATCCTGCTCAAGAACCAGGTCATGCTGACCGGCGACTACATCATTGATGCCGCCTCCGGCATTGAACAGAGAGCTGGCGAACCCGCAGTATTCATTACTCTGGACGGCAAGGGCGCCAATATTTTCAGCAAGGCCACCAAAGAAAATGTCGGCAAGCTGATGGCGGTGGTGTTCATTGAAAACAAGAGTGAGACACGGGTCGTTGATGGCGTGCAGACCAAGATCAAATCCAAGGTCGAGGAAGTCATCAACACAGCCGTCATCCGCGAACAGCTCGGCAAGCGCTTCCAGATCACCGGACTCGACAACACCGACGAGGCGCGTAATCTGGCTCTGCTGCTGCGCGCTGGCGCCCTGACAGCGCCGATTGAAATCGTCGAAGAACGCACCGTCGGGCCCAGTATGGGCGCGGAGAATATCGCCAAGGGCTTCAACTCGACCATGATCGGGTTTGCCGCCATCGCGGTCTTCATGACCATTTACTATTATTTCTTCGGAGTCATCGCCAGCCTCGCGCTCGGCATCAACATGTTGTTGCTGGTCGCCGTGCTGTCCATGCTGCAGGCAACACTCACACTGCCGGGTATTGCGGGTATCGCACTCACCATCGGCATGGCGATAGATGCCAACGTGCTTATCTTCGAACGTATCCGCGAGGAATTGCGCAACGGCAACAGTCCGCAAGCCAGCATCAATGCGGGCTACGACCGCGCTTTCGACACCATTCTCGACTCCAACATCACCACGCTGATTGCCGGCTTCTCCCTGTTCTGGCTCGGCTCCGGGCCGATACGCGGTTTTGCGGTGACACTGTGCATCGGCATTCTGACATCAATGTTCAGCGCAGTGATGGTGTCACGCGGTGTTGTCAATCTCCTCTACGGGCGCAGGCGCAAGCTCGCCAAACTCCATATCTAGCGGGCCGGACAATGGAATTTTTCCACATCACAAAAGAGCTCCGCTTCATGCGTCATGCGCGGACTACGTCGATCGTCTCGGCCGTCATCTTTCTTGCCGCAGTGGTACTGCTCGTTGTGCGCGGGCTCAACCTCGGCATCGAGTTCACCGGCGGCACCATGATGGAAGTCCGTTACCCTCAGGCGGTCAACCTGAATCAGGTACGCAATACGCTCGAAGCCGGAAACTTCCGCGACGCCAATGTGCAAAACTTTGGTACTTCTGTAGATGTACTGATACGCCTGCCGGTCAAGGCGGACGTGACCAGTGCGCAACTGAGCGAGCAGGTGCTGAAAGTGTTGCGCGCCGACAACGACAAAGTGGAAGTCAGGCGCGTGGAATTTGTCGGCCCGCAGGTGGGTGCCGAGCTGGTCAATGACGGCGGACTGGCACTGATTCTGGTGTCCATCGGCATCATGATCTATCTTGCCATCCGTTTCGAATGGCGTTTTGCGGTAGGCGCCATCGTCGCCACTGCCCACGACCTGCTGATACTGCTCGGTCTGTTCTCGTTGTTTCAGTGGGAATTCACCCTCACGGTGCTTGCCGCCATGCTCGCCGTTCTTGGCTATTCAGTAAACGATACCGTCGTGGTGTTTGACCGTATCCGGGAGAATTTCCGCAAGATGCGCAAGGGCACGATTGCGGAGATCATCGATAGCTCTATCACCAGCACCCTGAGTCGCACCATCATGACCAGCGCAACGACGCTGATCATGGTGTTTGCCATGTTATTTCTCGGCGGTGAAATACTGTTTTATTTCGCGCTCACACTCGCCATCGGCATTGCGGTAGGCACCTACTCCTCGGTACTGGTGGCCAGCCCGATTGTCATGTGGCTGGGCATCTCGCGTGCCGACATGGTGCCGGTCAAAAAAGAGGGTGAAATTGATGACCGCCCTTGACCACCCGCTTTGAGCCTAGGCCAGATCGAACAATAACACCTCGGATTCCTCGGCCACGCCGGCAATCTCGAGCACTGTTTCATCACTCACTGCGGCACCGTCACCGGCGATCAGCCGTGTACCCTGTACATCCACTGCACCGCGCGCCACCTGAAGCCAGGCATGGCGCCGGGTCAGCGCATGTGTCACGCGCTCATGTGCGGCGAGAATACCGGCATATACATCTATATCCTGCTGCACTGCCACTGCATTGCCACGCCCGCCACCCGCAGCGATCAGGCATAGACCGCCGCGCTTATCCTCGATACTGAAGCTGCGCTGCTCGTAGCCCGGCGCAATACCGTTCTTGTCCGGCAGCACCCATATCTGCAACAGGTGCACCGGCTCGGTTGTTGAGTGGTTATATTCGCTGTGGGTAATGCCGCTGCCTGCGCTCATGCGTTGTACGTCGCCATACCGCATCACTGAACTCGTCCCGAGGCTGTCTTTGTGCTCCAGCGCGCCTTCCAGCACGTAGGTCACTATCTCCATATCGCGGTGACTGTGCGCAGCGAAACCCTGCCCTGGCTGTATCCGGTCTTCATTGATGACCCGCAAGGCGCGAAAGCCCATGTGTTTAGGATCATGGTAATCTGCAAACGAAAAACTGTGCCGGCTATCGAGCCAGCCGTGCTGGAAGTGGCCGCGTTCTGCGCCCGGCCGCAGTGTAATCATGCCTGTATCCCCTGACAAAACCCCGGCTTGCGCATCAGTTCCACTATAATAACACCATGCACTCACTTGCCCGCCTCTTCGGCCCCGACGGACCGCTTGCGCATACCCTGCCGGGTTTTGCGCCGCGCATCGCGCAACAGGAGATGGCCGCCGCCGTTGCCCGGACGCTGGCAGACCAGGACCTGCTCATCACCGAGGCCGGCACCGGTACAGGCAAGACCTTTGCCTATCTGGTGCCCGCGCTGCTGTCTGGCAAGAAAATCATTGTCTCCACGGCAACCAAAACCTTGCAGGACCAGTTGTTCCAGCGCGACCTGCCCGCCCTGCGTGCAGCCCTTGCGGTGCCGGCACGCGCCGCCCTCCTCAAGGGACGCTCCAATTACCTGTGCCTGCACCGGCTGGATCTGGCGGAACAACGCCACCACAGCCCTGCCCAGACCGCCGATTTGGGCGCCATCCGCGCCTGGGCCGGACACACCCGTAGCGGCGATATTGCCGAATTGACCGGTATCCGCGAGGACTCCCCGCTCTGGCCGCATGTCACCAGCACTGCGGATAATTGCCTGGGGCAGGCGTGCCCGTCATTAAGGTCATGTCATGTGCTGCGCGCGCGCAGCGAGGCGCAGACGGCAGACCTGCTGGTCATCAACCATCACCTGTTTTTCGCCGATATGGCTTTGCGCGCAGAGGGTTTTGGTGATCTGCTCCCCGGCGTCGAGGGTATCATCTTCGATGAGGCCCACCAGCTGGCGGAAATCGCTGCTGGATTTTTCGGAACCGTACTTGGCAACCGTCAGCTGCTCGGGCTCGCCCACGACACCGTTGCAGAACAGGTCAAGGAGGCAGTTGACATGACTTCGCTCGCTGCCGCCGCAGACAACCTGAGCAAGGCCACCCGTGATTTTCGCCTGGCACTGGGTGTCGACGAGCGTCGCGGCAACTGGCACGAGGCACAGCAGGAGCCCGCCTTGACTCCCGCACTGGACGCATTGCAGCAGGCCTTGAACCAGCTGCACGATTTACTGGAGACCGCAGCGGTGCGCGGCAAAGGACTGGAAAACTGCTGGCGGCGTTGCATCATCCTGCAAGAACAGCTGGATTTGTTTACCACAGCGGTGCCCGAGAATCACGTCGCGTGGTTCGAGACCCATGCGCATGTCTTCGCCCTTAACCTCACACCGGTCGATATTGCACAGCAGTTTTACGCGCGGATTCTGGCGCAGCGTTGTGCCTGGATATTCACCTCGGCAACCCTGGCAGTGGGGGACAATTTCGATCACTTCAGCGCGCGACTCGGCCTGAACGATGCCATTACCCGGCAATGGGCCAGCCCCTTCGACTTCGCCCGCCTTGCCTTGCTGTATGTGCCGGACATGCTGCCTGACCCGGCACAACCCCACTACACCTCCAGCGTGATTGAAGCCGCGCTGCCGGTCATCCACGCCAGCGGCGGCCGCGCCTTCCTGCTGTTCACCAGCCACCGTGCCCTGCGTGAGGCTACCACACTGCTCAAGGGAAGATTCGATTTCCCCCTGCTGGTGCAGGGCAGTGCGCCGCGCGCCGAACTGCTTGAGCGCTTCCGCACACTGGGGAACGCCGTGTTGCTGGGCAGCGCCAGTTTCTGGGAGGGTGTCGATGTGCGCGGTCCAGCACTGTCGTGCGTTATCATAGACAAACTTCCCTTCGCCTCACCCGGTGACCCGCTGCTGCAGGCCCGCCTCGAAGCCCTGCGCGCAGCAGGCAAGAACCCCTTCATGGACTACCAGTTACCGCAGGCCGTGCTCTCACTCAAGCAAGGCATCGGCCGACTGATCCGGGACACGCACGACCGCGGCGTGTTGATGCTGTGCGATCCACGGCTGTTTACCAAGTCATATGGCAAGAATTTTTTGCACAGCCTGCCACCGGTGCCGCTGACACGCAGCATGCAAGATGTCGAAGCTTTTTTTGCGGCCGAAGGCTCCATCACCGCAGGTATCGCATCGTGAATATTCTCGCCCTTGAAACCTCCACCGACGCCTGCTCCGTTGCCTTGTCTGTTGCGGGCGAGATACGCGAGCGCTTCGAGGTGGCGCCACGCAACCACTCCCGGCTGATTCTGCCGATGGCGGAGGAACTGCTGGCGGAGGCAGGCCTGATGTTGAGCCAGATCGATGCACTGGCCTTCGGCTGCGGGCCCGGCTCATTCACAGGGGTACGCATTGCCGCTGGCGTCGCGCAAGGTATCGCCTTTGGCGCCGATCTTCCGGTGGTGCCGGTGTCCACACTGGCAGCGCTGGCCCAGGGCGTGCACGAACAGTTCGGTACTACACATGTATTGTCGGCGCTGGACGCGCGCATGAGCGAAGTCTACTGGGGCGCTTACCGGATGAGTGATAATGGCATGATGCAGTTGCAGGGTGAAGAAGGTGTCTACCCGCCGGGGCATGTCCCTGTTCCCGCCGCGGGGCACTGGCAGGGTGCCGGCAGCGGCTGGCAAAGTTACTCATCGGTACTGCATATCCGCCTGCAAGACCGGCTCAGTGCTACGTATACCGACCATCATCCGCGTGCACGCGCCGTGGCACAGCTCGGCGCGCACGGATTCACACTCGGTCAGGCCGTCAGTGCCGAACAGGCGCAACCGGTATACCTCAGAAACGAGGTCACCTGGAAAAAACTGTCGGATCAGCCAACCCTATAAACCGCAGACGGCCACACCTATGACCAATAAATCCATCACCCTGACAGATGCCTTGTACGATTACTTGATACACGTTTCTGTACGCGAGACGCCTCTACTCACACGTCTGCGCGAGGAAACTGCACGCGATCCACTGGCGGTGATGCAGATCGCACCCGAGCAGGGCCAGTTCATGGCGCTGCTGGTGCAGCTCATGGGTGCAAAAAAGACACTGGAGATCGGCGTCTTCACCGGCTACAGCTCACTGTGTGTTGCACTGGCGCTCCCGGCTGACGGAAGACTTGTCGCCTGTGACGTGAGCGAATCATGGACACAGGTTGCACAACGTTACTGGCAGGAAGCCGGAGTTCAGCACAAGATTGACCTTCATCTTGCACCAGCGCGTGAAACTCTTGACCAACTGTTGCACAACGGGGAGGGCGGCACGTTTGATTTTGCCTTTATCGACGCGGACAAGACCAGTTACGATGCGTATTATGAGCGCACGCTGCAACTACTACGCCCAGGCGGATTAATCATGTTTGACAATATGCTGTGGGGCGGTAGCGTCGCTGACCCAGGCATACAGGATGACGATACCCTCGCTATCCGCCATCTCAATGAAAAACTGCTACACGATAAACGCGTTGCCTTGAGCTTGCTGCCGGTTGCCGATGGGATATCGCTGGCGCTGAAATGCAGCACGGCATAGGTGGACTGGCATGACGCGGGCGGGAAGCCATCTGAGCCTGCTCTACCCCGGACGGATGCCGCCGACAGCCCACCGCCACAAGGCCCCTGCGCTCCACACCCTGTTCGCGCGCGCCAAACCCTCAACCTGTGCCGTTGACCGCAACCACGTGCTGTTCGAATTATTTGCAGCAGAAAGCAGCCGCCTGTCAGGGCTGCCCATCGCGGCGGTCACGCATGCCTTTGACAGCGCGAACCCCGCTGCCGCCCACGCCAGCTGGTGGCTGCGCGCCGACCCGGTCGTGCTGCGCCCCGATGGTGACCGTCTGCTGATGCTCGGTAATCATGCCCTCGACCTTGGCACCGAGGAGGCCGCCGCCCTGGGCACAGCACTGCACGAATTATTCTCTGCCTACGGAATGGCGTTCTCCGCGCCCCAGCCCAAGCGCTGGTACCTGCAGCTGGAGAGCGATCCCGGCCTGACACTGACCGGGCTGGAAGATGCTGTGGCGCATGATATTTTGCATCACCTGCCACAGGCCGGTGATGCGCAGACAGCCGCGCGCTGGCGCCGCCTCCTGAATGAAGTACAGATGCAACTCCATGCCTCTCCCGTCAATCAGGCCCGCCTTGCACGCGGTGAACTGCCGGTCAACAGCGTGTGGTTCTGGGGCGGCGGATCTGCGCCCGCCGTAGCGCCCCACCGCTTCCAGCAGGTCTGGAGCGAGGAACCGGTCAGCCTTGGGCTTGCCTGCCTGAGCGGCGCGGCGTATGCCACTGTGCCTGAGAACACTACTGACTGGCTGCATCATGTCACACAACCCGGACACCGCTTGCTGTCCCCCTCTTTTCCGGCAGCGTCCGCTAGCGACGACTGTGCCGAACTCTTCAGCAACACGTGGTGTGCGCCACTGCTGGGAGCAGTCAACTCCGGTGCGCTTGCTACGCTGGATATCTATACGGAAGACGGCAGGATATTCCGCAATACGCCGCAGACACTACGCCGCTGGTACGACAGGTTCATATGAAAGTCATACGGCGTATCGCGACCAGCCCCTCCCTGCTGCCGGATCATCTGCACCCGGTACTGAAGCGCATTTATGCCACACGTGGCATCAACTCCGCACAGGAGCTCGACTATGCGCTTGCACATCTGCACAGCCCTGCGGCATTCGCGTCCACGCAGCCGTTATTGGGCGAGTCCGGCACTGGCCCAGGCGGCATGGAGCATGCCGTCGCGCTGCTGGCTGCTGCGCTGGCCGACAACAAGCGTATTGTCATCGTTGCCGATTTTGACGCTGACGGCGCCACCAGTTGTGCGTTCGCGATACGGGCTTTGCGTCTCATGGGCGCGCAGGATGTACGCTATGTAGTACCTGACCGTTTCAAATACGGCTACGGCCTCACTCCTGAAATTGTGATGGCTACAGCACCCATGGCGGCCGATCTGCTCATCACCGTCGATAACGGCATCTCCAGCATCGAAGGTGTGCGCACGGCCAGACAGCTTGGCCTGCAGGTCGTCATCACCGATCACCACCTGCCCGGCGCAGAACTGCCCGCGGCTGACGCCATCGTCAACCCCAACCTGCCAGAAGAGGATTTTCCGCCGCACAAGGATGTGCCAGTGTCGCGGGAGGCAGGACGCCGGGAGCGACCGAGCAAGCACCTTGCGGGCGTCGGCGTGATTTTTTATGTGATGCTGGCGCTGCGCGCGCACTTGCGCACGACACACTGGTTCCATGAAAAAAATATACCAGACCCCAATCTTGCGCAACTGCTCGATCTGGTCGCGCTCGGTACCGTCGCGGACGTCGTCCCCCTCGATCACAATAACCGCATACTGGTTGCACAGGGCCTGCAGCGCATTCGCAGTGGCCGCTGCATTGCCGGCATTCGGGCACTGCTCACCGTGGCAGGGAAGAATGTGGAACGTATCTGCGCCTCCGATCTCGCATTTTCCGCCGCGCCGCGCCTTAACGCCGCAGGCAGGCTGGAGGACATGGCGCTCGGCATTGAATGCCTGTTGTGCGATGACTACACAGCCGCGCTGGATATGGCCCAGCGTCTCGACACACTCAACCGCGAACGCCGCAGCATCGAAAGCGAGATGCAGGAGCAGGCCTTAAGTGCGCTCAAATCGATGCGCCTGGATACTGAAGCCGCATTACCGCATGGGCTTTGTCTGTTTGATCCCGACTGGCACCAGGGTGTTATTGGCATCCTCGCAGCACGCATCAAGGAGCGCACACACCGGCCGGTCATCGCCTTTGCCCCGGCCAGTGAACACGATATCAAGGGTTCGGCACGCTCTGTGCCGGGGCTGCATATCCGCGATGTGCTGGACAGCGTGGCGGCACGGCACCCGGGGCTGCTCACCAAATTTGGCGGCCATGCCATGGCTGCCGGGCTGAGCCTGCGGCGCGCCGATTTTGAAACCTTCAGCGCAGCCTTCGATGCCGAAGTACGCCGCCACCTTTCCGCAGACGCGCTACAGGGCAGCGTCCAGAGTGACGGTGAGCTGTCTGCGGATGAGCTGCGGCTGGAAGTCGCCGAGATGCTGCGCAATGCCGACCCCTGGGGTCAGGGCTTCCCGGAGCCCTTGTTTGATGGTGAGTTTGAAATACTCAACCAGCGCAGGCTGGGGGGAAAGCATCTCAAGCTGAGTGTACGGCACCCGCAGGGTCAACAACCCCTGGACGCCATCGCCTTCAATATTGCGGAGGATGATCGCCTGAGACTTGAAAACAGCACGCGCGCGCACCTGGTCTACAAGCTGGATGTAAATGACTACCGTGGACAGCGCAGCCTGCAGCTCATTATTGAGCATGCCGTGGATTGATAATGGATTATCGAAGTCGCCTGGTCGGGAACCAAAGTGGTGCGAACAACAGCGGAAAGCTCTAGAAGATTTCGTGCAGGGCGAGGGTAGTGTACGTCGCTGCCAGATTCTTCTGCCCCTGCACGGCCAGTGCATTTGTTGCTGCCACCTTCTCGATCCAGCCCTTGATGCGGTTGGAGTCTGAAACGATGGCGCTTCGCCCTGCGGCATCCAACAGGACAATGACCAGCGGGCGGTCGGCGATGCGCGCCTGCATGGCGACGCAATGCCCGGCTGGTATGATATAGCCGGTTTTGCTGAGGCCAATCTCCCAGCTGTCATTACGCACCAGTGGATTTGAATTACGGTATTTGAGGACACTCTTCTGACGTACCTCATAACTCTCCGTGGTGGTGATCTCACGTATCTGCGGGTATGCCAGACTGGCACTCACCAGATTCACCAGCTCCTCTGCTGTCGAGGTATTCTCGCTGTTCAGCCCGGTGGCATCGACAAAGCGCGTGTTTTGCATGCCCAGCAGTGCCGCCTTGGCGTTCATCGCGGCATAGAAGGCCCGGCTGCCCTTGGGGTAGCTGCGCGCCAGCGCGGAGGAGGCACGATTTTCGGACGACATCAGGGCAAGCTGCAGCAGTTCACGTCGCGTATGTACGGTGCCTACGCGCAGCCGGGAATGGGAGTTGCGCAGTGTATCAATGTCACTTTCGGTAATGCGGATTTTTTCGCCCATCGGCAGCCCGGCATCAAGCGTAACCATGGCGGTCATCAACTTGGTAATCGAGGCGATGGGGCGTTTGACATCGGCATTCTTTGCATACAGCACCTGACTGCTGTCGAGATCGACCACCATAACGCTATCTGAAGACAGGCTGGGCGCATCATTGGCTATGGAGCGCACCTCAGTACCGGCGCTGTAGGCCCACCCCGGCAGGGCCACTGCAGCACAGATACACCCTGTCTTGAGCAGCCGCAGGATACGTACCGTGGTCTTGTTATGCATGGTTGCAGCCCCCGCCAAGCTCATATGTTTTTCACAATACCCTAACAACTGGCTGAATACAATGCACTAAAGATACAAAATTGTTGCCTCAGCCGTAGTGGCAGACATAATCGAGCAGTTGATCCACCTCAATCTCGAAGTGCGAGTTGGCCGGCACATAAAAACTTGCTCCGGCCTGGTAGTCATCCCAGCCCTGCTTGTCGGCCAGCTTGACGCGGCAATGGCCCTGCGTGATTTCCATCTGCTCCGGCACCTGGGTGGAAAACCGGTAGCTGCCCGGCAGTATCACGCCCAGCGTCTTCATCTCGCCATCGGCGGTGATGATAGAGCGGCTCGTGACCTTGCCGTCAAAATAGACGTTGGCCTTCCTGTGGATTTCTGCGTTCTTGAAGCTCACTTCCCATCCCTCAGACGGCGCGCAATACGCATGCGCAACGCGTTCAGCTTGATAAAGCCTCCTGCATCGGCCTGATTATAAGCACCGGCATCCTCCTCGAAGGTGGCGATGCCGGGATCAAACAGGCTGTCGGTAGCGGATTTCCGGCCAACAGCGCTGACACTGCCCTTGTAGAGCTTCATGCGCACCACACCGTTGACGGTCGCCTGTGAGGCATCGATCATCTGCTGCAGCAGCACACGCTCGGGGCTCCACCAGTAGCCATTGTAGATCAGGCTGGCATAGCGCGGCATCATCTCGTCCTTGAGGTGGGCGACCTCGCGATCCAGGGTGATGGACTCAATGGCGCGATGCGCCTTGAGCATGATGGTGCCACCCGGAGTTTCATAGCAGCCCCGCGACTTCATGCCGACGTAGCGGTTCTCAACCACATCCAGCCTGCCGATGCCGTTCTCGCCACCGATGCGGTTCAGCGTCTCCAGCACCTTGGCCGGCGTCATCGCTACACCATCAATAGCGGCAATATCACCCTTGGCATAAGTCATCTCAAGATACGTCGGCTTGTCGGGCGCCTTTTCCGGCGCCACCGTCCAGCGCCACATGCCCTCTTCCGCCTCCGTCCATGGATCCTCCAGTATGTCGCCTTCATAGGAGATGTGCAGCAGGTTGGCATCCATCGAATACGGCGATTTTTTGCCGCGCTTCATCTCGACCGGAATGGCATGCTGCTCGGCATAGGCCAGCAGCTTCTCACGCGAGGTCAGATCCCACTCGCGCCACGGTGCAATAACATGCACATCGGGCTTGAGCGCGTAATAACCCAGCTCAAACCGTACCTGGTCATTGCCCTTGCCCGTCGCGCCGTGTGACACTGCGTCAGCGCCGGTTTCATTGGCAATCTCGATCTGGCGTTTGGCGATCAACGGCCGTGCGATGGAGGTGCCCAGCAGATACTCACCCTCATAGATCGCATTGGCGCGAAACATGGGAAACACGAAGTCGCGCGCGAACTCCTCGCGCAAGTCGTCGATATATATTTCCTTCACCCCTGCGCTCTTGGCCTTGGCACGCGCTGGCTCGACCTCTTCGCCCTGCCCGATGTCGGCGGTGAAGGTCACTACCTCACAGCGGTAATTCTCCTGTAGCCATTTGAGGATAACGGAAGTATCAAGCCCCCCGGAGTAGGCGAGCACAACTTTTTTAATTTCAGACATTTAAACTCCAAATGTAGGGCGGGTTAGCGTAGCGTAATCCGCCAGCGATTGATGGGTTACGGCGCTACGCGCCTCACCCACCCTGCTCGCCTACAATCCAACGCAAAGACGCCAAGGCGCAAACACAGAGAACGCAAGCAATTATTGACAAGATACCACGTCATCTTACGGTAACTCAGCATCGCACATGAAACTTTGGTTCTTAACCTACATTAATACTTTGCGTCTTGGCGTCTTCGCGTTGGATTTTTCTATTTCGCAGTTGCCACCGCGGCCGTACGCCTCAGGCGCGATAACAAGCGCCTTGCCATGTCGCCGAACAGTTCGGTTTGCGTGGGATGCGGATGAATCGCGTGCGCCACCTGTTCCAGCGTCATGTCGCCCGCCACCATCATCACCGCTTCGCCAATTAACGTATCGGCGTGGTCGGCGAGAAAATGTACGCCGATGATGCGGTGTGTCTTCTTGTCCGCGACCAGCTTGATCAGGCCCAGCGTCTCATTGGTGATCATGGCCTTGGCATCGATACTCATGGGTACCTTAACTTCGACTGCGTCGATATTTTTGGCCTTGGCCTGCTCCACTGACAGGCCGACAAACGCGGCCTGAGGACGGGTGAAGATCACTCCGCAATCCTTGTCCTGCTGGTACTGTGCCGCATCTTCACCGACGATGTTCGCCGCCGCCACCCGTCCCTGCGTGCCTGCAGTGTGAGCGAGCATGTAACCGCCAACCACGTCACCCACTGCGAAGATGTGCGGCACACTGGTACGACCGCGCGTATCGGCCTTGATGACGCCCTTCTCCACAACGACACCAGCCTGCTCCAGCTTGAGCGGTTCCAGCAGCGGGCGTTTGCCGGTGGCCATCAACACGTAGTCGCAGGCCAGCGTGTGGACTTTATCATCTGCATCGGTGAAGCCCAGCTTCATTGCGCCGGGCTTACCCTTGATGTCTTGCACCTTGGCGGAGACCTGTACCGTGAGATGCGGATCCTTGCTCAGAATCTCGGCGAGATTTTTGGCGATTTCCGGTTCGACCTCGGCCAACAGGCGCGGCTGCCCTTCGAGCAGTGTGACCTGTGTGCCGAAATCCTGAAAAATCTGCGCCATCTCGACACCAATGGCGCCGCCGCCAACGATGGCCAGTTTTTTCGGCGCCTGCTTCAACGTCCACACCGTGTCGGAGGTCAGCACACCCCCATTTTCAAGGCCTGCATCCGCGCCGGGTATCGGCGGCACAAACGGCGGTGCGCCAGCGGCGATCACCGCGCAGCCGAAGGTGATGCGTTCGCCCCTGGATCCGTCGCCCTGCGGCGTGCGCGGGTGCGGGTCACTGCTGTTGGCCGAGGTATCGACAAACAGACGGTGGTCAGTTTCAAAACTGGCAAAACCCTGAATGAGCTTGACCTTGACCCCGGTGTCGGTCTTTTTTGCCATCTCGCCACGGGTTTCCAGGATGCTACGCCGGGTTTTTTCCAGCTCGGCGAAATTCAGTTTGCCACCGGTGGTGCCCTCCACACCGAGGTGCGTGTCGTGGGCACGGTCGCGCAGGCGATCCGCTGCCGCACGCCAGGCCTTGGACGGAATACAGCCGCGCCACAGGCATTCGCCGCCGGGCAACGGTGCATCATTGATCATGGCGACCTTGATGCCATGCTCCGCCAGCTCGCGGGCACAGTCTTCGCCACCCGGTCCGCCGCCGATAACAACCACGTCATAATCCCATTTACCTTCAGGTATTGCAGGGCCCAGTGCTCCCATCCAGGTCTCCGGTTGTTCGATATGGCTTTTCAGGGTATTGAGAAACAGCGCCACTTCGGCCCCACTCACCACACGATGATCGGCGGTAATGGTAAGCGGCATGCCTTGTTCCTGCGTGGTGGCAATGGCCAGGATAGCGGCCGTGCCGGGGGTGGGTATGGCGTCGAAATAGCTCACACCCAGCATGCCCATGTTGGAGATCATGAAGGTGGGGTTGGCATATTCTTCCGGCTTCAGGCGCCGCACACGCGCCCGTTCGACCAGATCCTTCCATGCCGTATTTAATTCATCAAGATTACGCGACTCGCAGTGCCGCAACACCGGCACTACCAGACCACCACCCTCGGCCGAAACCGCGATGCCGATATCGACATCGTCACGCTCGACCAGCTTGTCCACCGGCTGATAGGCCCAGTTGATAGTCGGGTGCTTCTTGATCGCTTCGGCACAGGCCTTGGCAATCAATACGGTCAGCGACACCCCTTTACGCTTGGCCGCCTTGGCCAACTGCTCCGGACGGGCATTGACCGTCACATGGAAGGTTGGCATGGTCAGTGCCGCCGTCATGGAATGGCTTACCGCGCGCTCCATCGCCGTCATCGCGCGACCGTGCCCCGGCACCTGCACCTCGGGCATGGTATGGGCGGGAATATGCTGGGCCACTTCGCTCGGGCGCTCCAGCGGCTGGGCGCGCCGAATATCTTGCGCGGTAATGACGCCCTCCGGGCCGGTGCCCTTGAGCGTGTTCAGATTCACATGCAGCTCAGCGGCAAGCTTGCGCGCCTGCGGCGTAGCCTGCTTGTTATCAGGCCGGGGCGCGTGCGCTGCCGCCTCCGCACCCATCGCCGGTGCCCTGTGCCCAGGCGCGGGATGGGCCTCGGCCAAACGGTGGCGCTGTTCCTGTGCCGAGGGGCTGGTCACATTATCCACCGCGCCCTTGCCGACCACGGCGAGATTGCTGCGCACCACCTCATCCGCCTTATCCACCAGATAGGCCAGCGCGCCGCCAACCGCCACCACACTGTCTACGGGCGCAACCGGGCCAGACAGAAATCCGGCACGGAACACCTCAACATCCATAATCGCCTTGTCGGTCTCGACCTGGGCCACCACAGCGCCACGCTCAATCCTGTCGCCGGGCTGCATGCTCCAACCCACCACCACACCCTCAGTCATGGTGTCGGAGAGCTGTGGCATCTTGATCACATGCGTTGCGGCCACCGGGGCATCCGTCTTGGCGGGTTGCCCCGCTGCCGGCGGCTTACTGGCGGGCGGCTCTGCATCAGGCGTTGACGCAGCAGGTGTTGACGCAGCAGGTGTTGACGCGGCAGCTGCGGGCGCGGGTTGCGGTACTGCGGCGCTGTCGGGCTGCACCTCGGCGGCGGTAGCGGCCAGATAGGCAATCACCGCACCCACCGCCACCACACTGTCCGGAGCGGCACGCGGGCCAGACAGAAATCCATCCCGAAACACTTCCACATCCATGATGGCCTTGTCGGTTTCCACCGTCGCCACCACGTCGTTGCGTTTGACCTTGTCGCCGATATTCTTCTCCCAGCTCACCACGACACCTTCAGTCATGGTGTCGGAAAGCTGGGGCATTTTTATTGGGTAGGATTCAGACATGGGCGGTAATTTAAAGCCTTTTTAGTTGAGGCACCCCAAATAAAGGAACCTCTGATGTATTCAGAGGTTCCTTGTGGTGCATGGATGCACCGCCATTCATCAACCCCTCCCCAAACAGGGAGGGATATCTATTCACTCCTTACAGCTTTCCGCACAATTTGAGCACGGCATTCACCACATCCTGCACGTTCGGAATAGCGGCCTTCTCCAGCGTGTGGTTATAAGGTATAGGCACATTGACAGCCGAGACCCTGACCGGCGCGGCGTCCAGCTCGAAGAAGCACTCCTCGTTGATGATCGCCATGATTTCCGCACCCACGCCTACGGCGGGCTCGGCCTCTTCCACGATCATGGCCTTGTGGGTTTTCGCAACCGAGGCCTTGATGCCTTCTCGATCCAGCGGCGAAAGCGCATACAAATCGATCACCTCGGCATCGATGCCGTGCTGGCTGGACAATATTTCGGCCGCCTTCAGACACCAGTGTACCGAGATGTTATAGCCAAACAGGCTGACGTCACGTCCGGCGCGGGCCACCTCGGAGCCTTCCAACGGGTGGAAATACTCACCATCCGGCACCGGCCCCTTCATGTTGTACATGAGTTCGTGCTCATTGATGAACACGGGGTCGTTGCAACGCAGCGCGGATTTGATCATTCCGTAGGCCTGCCGCGGACTCGAGGGCGTCACCACCCGCAGGCCGGCGATGCCCATGAACACCTTCTCCATGCGCGCCGAGTGCTGTGCGCCCAGCTGGTGCGCGGTGCCGCCCGGCGAACGTATCACCACCGGCGCCGTGAGCTGTCCGCCCGACATGTAGCGCACCTTGGCGGCGGAATTCGCAATTTGATCCAGCGCCAGCCAGGCAAAATTCACCGACATGATTTCGATGATGGGACGCACACCGGCAAATGAAGCGCCAATACCCAACCCGGTATAACCGTTTTCTGAAATGGGGGTGTCCATCACGCGCTCGGGACCGAACTTGTCATACAGGCCCTGGGTGGCCTTGTAGGTGCCGCCCACCACGCCGATGTCCTCGCCCATCGCGATCACCAGCGGGTCGCGCGTCATCTCTTCATCGTGCGCGCGGCGGATGGCCTCCCAGTACATGATGTCCTTGCTGCCACCTTTGGGCGCAGGCTTGCCGCCTACCCACGGATCGTTTTCGGCCAGCACATACTTTTCCAGCTCTTCTTTTTTCGGCTCCGGCGATTCTTCAGCGAATTTGATAATGTCGTCTTCAATATGCTTGATGATCTCGTCATCCAGCGCCTGATAGTCCTTGTCCGTGTACTGCTTGTCCGCGATCAGGCGGTCACGCAACAGAATGATCGGGTCGCGCTTGTTCCAGGCGCGCTCCTCATCCTTGACGCGGTAGGCGTTGGAGTCGGACATGGAATGTCCACGATAGCGGTAGGTCATTAACTCCAGAAAATACGGGCCGTTGCCGCCGCGCACATGATCTACGGCCTGCCTGGCTGCTGCGTAGACCACCTCGATATCCTGGCCATCCACCTGCTGGGCGGGAATGTTGTAGGCCGCCGCACGCTTGTACTGGTCGAGCACCGCAGTCGAGCGTTCGATGCGCGTGCCGATACCGTACAGGTTGTTTTCACACACGAACAACACGGGCAGGTTCCACACCTTCGCCATGTTAAGCGTCTCATGGAAAGTGCCCTGATTGTTGGCGGCATCGCCGAGGAAACAAATCGCAATCTCGTCGCCGCCCTTGAGCTTGATCGCCTTCGCCATGCCCGCCGCGAGCGGGAACGGCCCACCTACCAGCGCGTAGCCGCCCATGAAGTGGTGCTTGGTGTCGAAAATGTGCATGGAACCGCCGCGGCCTTTGCACACGCCGGTCTCCTTGCCGAACAGTTCCGCCATCACGGCCTTGGGGTCAGCACCACACTTGATGGCATGCACGTGGTCGCGATAACCGGTAATGACGTAATCATGGCCGGGGCGCGCGGCCTCCAGCACACCGTGCGCACACGCCTCCTGACCAGGGTAGAGATGCAGGAAACCGCCAATCTTGCGTTCCACATACGCCTCGTAGCAGCGTTCTTCGAAACGGCGCGCAAACAGCATCTCGCGCAACAGGCGTTTCTTGTCGGCAACACCAAGCACGGGCGTCACGTCCTCCGCTGAACTGATGGCTTTTGTGATAGGCATGGCGCAGGATATCCCCAAGGTTGGTAACCGGGCTATGATCGGTGTTTTAAACCGGGAGGTCAAGGGAAACCCCTCCTCCAACTCTTTGATTGAGAACCATAATGAACAGCAAAGTCAAGATAAAACAACATGCTAAGGCCATCACCCGCATAGGCAGTACGGACAGCCTGATTGTCGTGCTGCCCACGAGCCGCGACAAAAACCACTGGCCGCTATTTCCCCACAGTGACGTGTTGCGAAAACGCCTCGCACGCCGCGCAGAACACGATTGCACACGCATACCCTTCAGCACAGATTTACCCGATGCTGCCGGCACGCCTGTGGCGCTCGCTACTGTGGACGAAACCAGCAGCAGCTTTGAACTGCTGACGCTGGCGCGCAAGCTGGTAGCAGCAGCCATGGCACCCAACCCACGCACCCTCACCCTGTGTCTGGCGGGACTGAGTGCCCTGCTCGCCGCCCGCGTGGCAGAAGCGCTGGTTGCGGCGCTGCTGGCCGCCAGCCAGCCCCTGCCCCACTTCAAAAGCAAAAAGGACAAACCGGTCAAGCTCGCGTTGCTCGATCTATACGGCGTGCAGAAAAAACTCGCGCTCAGCCGCACCTTTGCCGAGGCAGAGGGCAACAATCTCGCCCGCTCCCTCACCGCGCTGCCGCCGAACGAATTGACACCCGGCCTGTATCGCCAGCGCATCGCTGCGCTCGCCCGTGAGCACGGCTGGCGCATGCAGTTTCTCGACATCAAAAAACTCAAGCGCCTTAAGGCCGGTGCGTTTCTCGCCGTCGCGCAAGGCAGCAGCGTGCCGGACGCCGGCATTGTACATCTGCGTTACCAGCCCGCGCGCACGCGCAAACCGTCCGTCGCATTGGTCGGCAAAGGCGTCTGCTTCGACACCGGCGGCACCAACCTCAAACCCGCCAAGCACATGTACGGCATGCACGAGGACATGGAAGGCAGCGCGGTCGCGCTTGGCACATTGCTCGCGCTCACCGCGCTTAAAGTCGATTTCCCGGTGGACTGCTGGCTCGCACTGGTGCAAAACCACATCGGCCCCAACGCCTACAAACAAAACGACGTGGTACGCGCCTGCAACGGCACCAGCATCGAAGTCGTACACACTGACGCCGAAGGCCGCATGATACTCGCCGACACACTCGCCCTCGCCTGCAAACGCAAACCCGCGCTCATGATCGACTACGCCACCCTCACCGGCGCGTGCGTCTATGCGCTGGGCACGGCTTACAGCGGCGCCTTCACCAATCGCCCGCAATGGAACTCCACCCTCATCGAAGCCGGACGCGCCAGCGGCGAACGCGTGTGGCCGTTCCCCATGGACGCAGACTACGACACGCAACTCGAAAGCAAGATCGCCGACATCAAACAGTGCAGCACGGAAGGCGAAGCCGATCACATCCTCGCCGCGCGATTTTTAAACCGGTTTGTGGAAAAAGACATCCCTTGGGTGCATGTGGATTTATCGAGCGGTAACCATAAAGGCGGCCTCGCCCACATCCCGACCGACATCACCGGCTTCGGCGTGCGCCTTACGCTCAATTTATTACTGGAACAAAACGTGTTGACTCGCCCACGCGGCAAGTCATGATAATTAATATATGAACGATGCGCGGGAAGGAGACTCGTTTTGCTGGATTTCGTCGTTGCCTCTCGGCAACCATTGGCCATGTCACTGTTGGTGGTTGAAGTCATGTCTTGCCCCCTGATGAGGTCCCTGTCCTTTGGCATCCCGCAGACGCCGCCGCAGGAGCGGCGTTAGCCTCGATGCGCCGCAAGACGTGCTCAAATCGGGGCAAGGGCGCCCCTCCCAAAGCGCTGTCCAACACCAACAAATAACGATGAAAGAGCCTTAAAATTTGAACGTGTAACGCACATAGAAATCGACGTCCTCGCGTTTGTACAAACTGCCGACGCGCTGATGAATATCCTCACGATTCCGGACGCGCGCCTCTAATGCCTGTTCCTTGTCGATGGCCCATTTGTAGCGCAACTCGACGAGATTGGCATTGGGGCCGAAATCCGGAGACAACAGCCAGCCATCGCCCGCACGGCCGAACACAAGCCCTACGCTGTGCCGTGGAACAATATCGATAAAATTGAACGTGATCTGTGCCGCGAGTCCATCGGCGTCACCTGACGTACCGGTTCTCACCACGCTGCGTTGAGGGGTGTTCGGGGCGTAACCTGCTTCGCCGGCCAGCATGAACTTCATGCTGCCACGCATCGGCCACTGCCCAGCGAGTCGGCCGACCAAGCCCCAGTAGTCCTCAACTGGCCCCACACCGACACCGCTGCTGTGCAGGGCATCCGGCAACCAGGTGATATCCACCGCGCGCTGAATGAGCGGTCCGGCTTTTTGTGTGTTTTCAAGGCCGACAAAATAGGACACGCGACTGCCGTCGCCCCTGAAATCAAGCGGTGCATGCCGTACCTGGGTTGCACCTTCACTGTCGTTGTACTGGGCAATCGCAGTCGTGGCCCAGCCGCTCACGGACGTGTGCTTGACCTGAACACCATCGGTCCAGGTGATGTCGGTGTTCGGGCTGTCATTCCGATCCAGCGATTTCTTGGCCACGCCAGCGAGTTCGGCCTTGCTCTGGAAGCGGCCAAGGCGCACTTGCCATGCCGTGTCCGGACGATATTCAACATAGGCCTCGTCCAGCGTGGAATCGCCGCGGCGCAAGCCGTCATCAGCCGGGATGCTGCTGAAAATCTCGAAGTGCAACGCGTTGCGATCATCCGTGGAATAACGCCCGGCGAAGCGAACCTGTGCCAGCCATTGCTCGTTGAATTTGGCGCTGACCCCAGGGCGCACGCGCAACCGAAATTCGTCGGTTGTGTCTTCCGTGCCGTTACGGTCGTCGCGGTGCAGCGAGAAAAATCCCGTTCGCACATCGCCGTTCACAGAGAATTCAACGGCCGCAGCCGGGCCAGCCAAAGCCAGGCACCAAACCGAGAACACCGGACTTCCCCATTTCTTAAAACAAAACATGATGGCTCTTTAATCATTCCGATAGTGTATAAGAAGTATAAAGGCCATTTTCCCCGAAAACCATCGACCATTTTCCGGGTTCAGACGCCCGTGATCACGCTTATGCTTGTGTGATCAATGGGGTCAGGCTGAGGCATACCCGATTCCACGGACATGTGGTTAGGGGGCAATAGATTTTTCTTCATACTGCATCGGACTCACGTAACCGAGTGTTTCGCGTAGCCGTTCCCGATTATAAAACACTTCAATCCACTCGAAGAGGGCGCTTCTTGCCTCGGCCCGGGTCTTGAAGTCACAGCCCCAGACCAGCTCATTCTTGAGGCCAGAGAAGAAGCTCTCGGCCACGGCATTGTCGTAGCAATCGCCCTTCCTGCTCATACTCATACTGGGGATCATGTGGTGGGCCTTCAGTATGGCGCGATAGCTTACGCTGGCGTACAGGATGCCTTGGTCGGTGTGGTGGATGAGGCCGGGCTTGGGATTGCGCCGCGCGATGGCCATGACCAAGGCATCGTTGGCGAGTGGCCGGTTCTGGCGATCACTCATGGCCCAGCCCACCACCTTGCGCGAGTAGAGATCGAGCAGTACCGCAAGATGCAGCCAGCCTTCGCGGGTCGGGATGAAGGTGATGTCGCCGACCCATATGCGATTGGGCCGGTCCACAGTGAAGTGGCGATCCAGCAGATTCGGTGCGGCCGGATCACTGTTGCGGGCCGCATACGACAGACGGAAGCGGCGCGCCCATTTGGGCACGATACCGTGGAGGCTGCGCAACCGCGCCACACGATTATGGCCGTACATCTGGCCTTCTGCCCGGAGTGCCCGCACCGTCTTGACCACGCCATAGGCCTCACGTGCGCGGGCATGGACGGTTTGGATGCGCGTGAGCACATCACGGTTTTCCAATGTCCGCGTGCAGGCGAGCCGCCCTTGCCAAGCGTAGTAACCACTGCGGGAGACCTCGAGCGCCCGACACAGCGCAGTGATACGGTGAGCTCGCGCGTGCTCCTCGATGAACTGATATCTCACGACGATTCCCGCGCAAAGTACACGGCCGACTTTTTTAAAATGATATTCTCTTCCCTGAGGCGTGCGTTTTCGCGCTGAAGCTTCACGAACTCCGCCTCCCGGCCAGCGCGGCGACCGTGGCCAGGAAACACCTGCTCCCCACCTTTGGCCTGCAACTGCTCTTTCCACTTGTAGATCTGGTTGCGTCGAATTCCGAGTTCGCGGGCAAGGTCGGCGGCAGGCTTATCGCCGCGTTCCAATAATCGCACCGCTTCCAGCTTGAATTCCTTGGGGAAACAACGGACGCTTCTTCATCGGACATCCTCCTTCTGGCATTATGTGCCTATCTGGGTGTCCGTGAAACTAGGTATACCTCAGGCTGACCCTGTTATTCTTGTGTGGATTTATCGAGCGGTAACCATAAAGGCGGCCTCGCCCACATCCCGACCGACATCACCGGCTTCGGCGTGCGCCTTACGCTCAATTTATTACTGGAACAAAACGTGTTGACTCGCCCACGCGGCAAGTCAAGATAATGGGATATATGTAGGTCGGATCAAGCATAGCGGAGACGACAAAGCAACGTCGGATCCGCTATGCTTGATCCGACCTACACACTGAGAAATAACGAAAGAAAGTCGTTCTGCCTATCTGGGTCGAGGTAACGCGGCGTGACGTACATGATTACAGCCCAAGCCTCGCCGACAAGGTCGCGTTGCAGTGGTCGGATGGAATCAAGCAAGTCGCGGGGGCGCTTGCGTCAGAGGTGCTGGCTAACCCCGGATGGGCTTGTTTGAAAAGGGAGACCTCATGTTCAACCCATATGCGATCATTCTCGGCCTCTTCATCATCGCCGGTTTTATTGTTACCCTGTGGGGCTGGTTCATCATTGCCAAGGCACGAAAAACGCGGCGCTGGCCCATGGTTGAAGGCGTCATTGAACAGTCCGCGCCCACGTCAGAAGCCGACGGCCTGCCGCCGCACCTCCTGTTCAGCTACACGGTGGCCACGCACACTTATCAGCGCGCATTGGAGTTTCCAGGCGGCGCCAACTCCTCGCCGGAACTCGCTGTAGGCTATGCCGGGAAATACCCCGTCGGCGCCAAAGTCCCCGTATATTACAACCCCGATCAGCCTGATCAGGCCACACTTGAGCCTGGTCTGGCCCGTGGCGACTGGATGATGCTCGCCATGGGAATCACCGCCATGATCTTTGGGATATTCGCCCTGTTTTTCGGCAACTATACATAGCACAAGGGCGCAATAACCAAAGGGCATTGCGCCGCATGTGTACCGGCCAATCATCCGGTGCAATGCGCTGCGCTTATTGCACCCTTGTGCTATTTGCCGCCCACCCTTTGTCGTAGACTACATCGCAACACAGGAGGCCATCATGGGACGAGCGCTACACGCACTCGGTATAGACAGCATGAGCGTCGAAGATCGAATTGAACTGGCACAGGATTTTTGGATTCGGTCGCCATTGAAGCTGGGCTATTGCCACCCAGCCCGGCAGAAAAGGCCGAGCTCGACCGTCGCCTCGCCGAGGATAATGCTGCGCCGAACAACGCCATCTCCTGGGAAACCATCAAGACTGAAGCCCAAGCACGCTGGCAACGCTAGTGCCCAGTGTCATTGAACCGGCACTCTGCGGCTTTCAGGCCGCAGAGTGGACAAGGAGATCAGGAGGGCGCCCGCCCGCCAGCCATGCCTTCCATTCCTGAAACAGCCGTTCATCCAGCGCCGCCACTACCGAGGACGGCTGTAAGTCCGCGCAGCAGACCGGCGTACCGTTTAACGTAAGCGCAAAACCGCCTGTCTCACTCAGAATCAGGCTGCCCGCCGCGTAATCCCACAGCTTCTGCCCGCCGTGCATATACACATGGAAGCGCCCGGCAGCAAGCCAGCACCATTCCAGCGCAACGGAACCAAAGTTGCGCTGTGACAGATACGGCGGCGTGCGTGCCAGGCGCTCGGCCAGCGGGGCGGTCAGCCGCTTGAAGTCCACCACTGCCACGCACTGCCGCAAACTGCGTTGCTCCGGTTGCGGCGTCAGGCGCTCGCCGTTCAGCCACACACCCTGCCCCTTGCACGCGCTGAACATCTCATCCCGTATCGGGTCGTAGATGATGGCCGCACGCGCTTCACCTGCCACCAGCAGGGCGAGTGATACGGCAAAAAACGGAATGCCGGCGGCGAAATTTGTGGTGCCGTCCAGTGGGTCGAGACACCACAATCCGGTTTCCGCGTGTTGCATCAGTTGCTGCTGCTGCTCGGCCGCCATCTCCTCGCTGAGGAAGGCATAGCCGGGCCAGCGCCGGGCCAGCTCGCTTTCCAGACGGTGGTGCAAGGCAAAGTCCGCCTCCGTCACGGTACTGCCATCCGCCTTTTCGTGGCGCAGGCATACGGTAAAACGGGGCAGCAGTTCCTCGCGTGCGGCGCGGCTGACGATGTCACGTAACCGGGCAAGCTCGTCCAGGGAAAAATTTATTTCATTTTTTGCAGTCATGTGTGTTACAGCCCTGCTAAACTGAACTTGTGCTGATTTCGCGTAGCATACAGTGTCCTTACTGCGGCGAGCGGTTTACAGTCGAAATTGATACTTCGGCCGGAGCTCAGGAAACTATTGAGGATTGTCATGTGTGCTGTCGCCCGATAAATTTTCATATAGAAGTGGATTATGCGGGAAAACTCCTTGGCGTGAAAACCCTGCGTGATGACGACTAGCCTTACACTCACCCGTCCCGACGACTGGCATGTGCATCTGCGTGATGGGGCCGCGCTGGCAACTGCGTTGCCGCATACCGCCCAGCGCTTCGCGCGCGCCATCGTCATGCCCAACCTCAAACCCCCGGTAACGACCACCGCGCAGGCATTAGCCTACCGCACGCGTATCCTTGATCTGCTGCCCCATAACTCAAACTTTGAGCCACTGATGACGCTATACCTCACCGACAACACATCGGCTGAGGAAGTCGCCCGGGCCAAGGCCAGCCAGATAACCGCCGTCAAATATTATCCGGCAGGCGCGACAACCAATTCCGAGTCGGGTGTCACTGCGCTGGACAAGACCTACACAGCACTCGCCGCCATGGAGGAGCACGACCTGCCGCTGCTGCTGCACGGCGAAGTCACCGGCAACGATGTGGACGTGTTCGACCGGGAAAAAACCTTTATTGACCGCTACCTGCGCGGCCTGATCGAGCGCTTCCCCCGGCTACGCATCGTGCTGGAACACATCACCACCCAGTACGCGGTCGAATTTGTGCGCGCCGCGCCAGCCACGGTGGGCGCGACGATCACCGCGCACCATATACTGCTCAACCGCAACGCGATGTTTGAGGGTGGAATACGCCCCCATTATTACTGCCTCCCAGTACTGAAGCGGGAAGAACACCGTGCAGCAGTTTTGAGCGCAGCCATCAGCGGTAACCCGAAGTTCTTCCTCGGCACAGACAGCGCACCGCACCCACAAACCGCCAAGGAGTCTGGCTGCGGTTGTGCCGGAATCTATTCAGCACACGCTGGCATTGAACTCTACGCCGAAGCATTCGCCCAAGCTGGCGCGCTGGACAAACTGGAGGGTTTCGCCAGCTTTTTCGGTGCAGACTTCTACCAGTTACCGCGCAACCAGGAAAAAATCACGCTACTCAAGAAAAAGTGGACGGTACCACTGAGTTACGCTGCCGGCACGGACTCCATTGTGCCGTTGCGTGCCGGACAAGCCATGGCCTGGAGCTTGAGCCCGGCTTAATACACTACGGAAATACTGTATCCACGCTGCTGCAACAGCCGCAGCACGCCCTGCTCGCCCGGCAAGTGCAGGGCGCCGATAGCAACAAAGGCATTACCCTCCTGCAAGCGCGGCATCATGCGCTCTGCCATGCGCACGTTGCGCTCATATATCAATCGGCGTTCAACCTCTGCAACCAGGCGCGGGTTTTCCAAGCGGCTCGACTCCTCGTCACTCAGTTGTTGCATACCCGCCAGATCACGTGCCAGATAGCGCTCTATCACTTGCTGCAAGTCGCGCTTCAATTGTGCGTGGTTCTCAACCGCCTCTTCCAGCAAAACGATCTGATCCTGCAGGGCAATTTCGTCAAACACCTTGAGTTGCTCGTCGATGGTTTCCAGACCATGCACTCGCTTGCCTTGTTGCACGGCATTGGCCTGCAGCATCCTGTCGAGGAAAAGCCCGGTCTCCGGCTTGGGCAGGCTGAGCGTGGTGAATACCACCCACGGCTTCATCCGCAGCACGACTTCGGGCGGCGTACCATACTCCAGCATCAGGCTGCTTGTACGCGTAAACAGCGCCTGACCCAGAAGGGTTCTTAAATCCTGCCTGATGGGCAGGAACATCCGGCCTGCCATCTGTTGGGTAACGCTGTCATCCAGCAGCACTTCCATGGCAAAACTGTCCGCACCATCAAAGGCCTGCTGTACTACCGCTGGCACGTTCAGTACGCGCGGATCCTCGGAATGGACAGTCCCAAACAGATAGCTCGGTCTGACGCCCGGCCGCTCTATCTTCCACAGCAGCCCGTGGGTAAAGGCTGCCGCAACCACCGGCGCAGCCTGGGGTAAGGCCGCATGCAGGACAGGCGCGGTGAGCGGCGCCCACAGCAGCGCCAGCGCCAACAGCCATTTGTGGATGTATTTCATGGGGGATGGCAGCGGGCAGGTAACTCGCCCGCTGCCGCAGGCACCAGACTAGTGGTTGTCAGCCTGGGCTGAACGCTGGCGGGCCTCGTCGACCATCTTCTGCAACTCACCACTCTGGTACAGATCCAGCGTGATGTCGCAGCCGCCCACCAGTTCGCCATTGATATAAACCTGCGGGAACGTAGGCCAGTTGGCGTAACGCGGGAGATTCTGGAAGATTTCCGGGTCTTCCAGCACATTGACATGCGCAAACTCGGCACCCGTCGCCTTGAGCGCCTGCGCGGTGCGGGAGGAGAAGCCACACTGAGGCATCTGCGGCGAACCCTTCATGAAAACAATAATGGGGTTGTTTTCCACCTGCTGTTTGATTCTTTCCATCACATCCATAGCGTTACCTCGCAAACATTGATACTGGCCGCCTATTATACCAGACCCGGCCGCTGCCCCCGTAACCCCACAGCCGCTAATTCCGGGTTCCTTTTGTGGGCTTTCGATACGGCCCGCCTGCTCCTATAATGCAGTGATGGCACTCAATGACATCCCCATAGCCACCCCCCAGCGCGACCCGCTGCCCCCCGCGCAGGTAGAACTCATCAAAAACAGCTTTGATGTGGAGGACACGGTCTTTCATGGCCTCATGGCACTGGGTGTACTGAAGGAAATCGGCATAAAATCCAACGGTGCACAACACAAGCGCTGGTTCCAGTTCATGCAGCGCACCGGGCGCTTCAGCGAGGCCCCGGACTATGCAGTCTGGACAGCGGATGAATTCATGGAATATACCGGTATCATTCTGGCGATGAGTGACCCGGCACACCCCCTCTATGATTACGCAGCACAGGGCGTGGCAGCGATTCAGGAATTTTCTGAGCAACAGGTACACGACTACGAACACCTGATTAACGTCGGCGCCAGCACCAACCGCCCGCCGTACACAACAATAAGGATATAACCATGTCAGGTAACAGCTTCGGCAAATTATTTGTAATCACCACGTTTGGTGAAAGCCATGGCCCCGCCCTCGGCTGTATCGTGGACGGCTGCCCACCCGGCATGGCACTGGCGGAGAGCGACATCCAGCCCGACCTCGACCGGCGCAAGCCGGGGCAGTCACGCCATGTCAGTCAGCGGCGCGAAGATGATCAGGTACAAATCCTGTCTGGCGTGTTCGAGGGTAAAACCACCGGCACACCGATCGGCCTGCTGATACACAACACCGACCAGCGCCCCAAGGACTACTCCAATATCGGCCAGACCTTCCGCCCCGGGCACGCCGATTACACTTACACCCAGAAATACGGCTTCCGCGACTATCGCGGCGGTGGCCGCTCTTCGGCGCGTGAAACAGCGATGCGGGTTGCAGCGGGCGCCATTGCCCGCAAGTATCTGCTGGAGCAGCATGGCATTGTGATTCGTGGTTATCTGGCGCAACTCGGCCCGATCAAGATAGATACCCTGGACTGGCGCGAAGTGCACAACAATCCGTTTTTCTGCCCGGACAAAGACAAGGTAGCCGAGATCGAAAATTACATGGATCGTCTGCGCAAAGAAGGTGACTCCATCGGTGCACGCATCAACATCGTGGCCAGCCCTATGCCCGTGGGTCTGGGCGAGCCCATCTTCGACCGCCTCGACGCCGATATTGCACACGCCATGATGAGTATCAACGCCGTCAAGGGCGTGGAAATCGGTGCCGGCTTTGCCAGCGTCGAGCAGAAAGGCACCGTACACCGTGATGAGATCACACCCACCGGCTTCCTCGGCAACAACGCAGGCGGCATTCTCGGCGGCATTTCGTCGGGACAGGATATTCTGGTCAGCATTGCGCTCAAACCTACCTCCAGTCTGCGACTGCCCGCACACAGCATCAACCTGCAGGGCGAGGCGATGGAGATGGTCACCCATGGCCGCCACGACCCCTGCGTCGGCATCCGCGCCACACCGATTGCCGAGGCGATGCTGGCGCTGACGTTGATGGATCATGTACTGCGTGATCGCGCACAGAACAAGGATGTAGCACGTACCACACCGGTGCTGCCGGGGAGCACACCCGCCTGAGGCAATCCGGCGCAGCGTGTCCGCCGCACTGCGTCCAGCACAGCCCGGTTTTGCGCGCCAATACTCTTTGGCGCCCACTCCGGCCATCATTGATACGCAACAGCGCTGAAATAATGACAACGTCGCCCGCTCCTATGCCTGTTACTTGCACACCATAACTGTCTCCATGCCCTACTGGCGCTTATCCGGTTTCTACCTGTTTTACTTCGCCGTGCTGGGTGCGCTGGTGCCTTATTGGGGCCTGTATCTCCAGTCGATCGGTTTCAACGCCGTGGAGATCGGTCACCTGATGGCGCTGCTCATGATCTCGCGCATCGTCGCACCCAATGTCTGGGCCTGGATTGCCGACCACCGCGAGAGCCGCATGCGCATGGTGCGGCTCACCACGTTCCTCACCATTGTCACCTTTGCCGGGGTCTTTCTCGGCACCAGCTTCTGGTGGCTGGGTCTGGTGATGCTGGTCTTCAGCTTCTTCTGGAACGCCTCATTGCCGCTGCTGGAAGTCACCACCATGCGTCACCTCGGCGGCCATGCGGGCGGTTACAGCCGGGTGCGCTTGTGGGGCTCAATCGGTTTTATCGTCAGCGTGTCGGCACTGGGGCCGGTCATCGACAGTTACGGCCCGTGGTGGATATTACCCAGCCTGCTCGCACTCATGATCGGTATCTGGGCGTTCGGCATGGCGCTGCCGGAGACCGAAGTGCGCGGCACCGTGGAACACCCGGCACCGTTTCTGAAAACCATGCTGCGCCCGGAAGTGGCGCTGTTCCTGCTGGCCTGTTTTCTGATGCAGGCCAGCCACGGCCCTTACTACACATTTTACTCCATTTATCTGGTTGACCACGGCCACAGCAAGACAGTCATCGGCCTGCTGTGGGCGTTTGCCGTGCTGTGCGAGATCGGCGTGTTTCTGCTGATGCAGCGCCTCATGCAACGTGTTTCGCTGCGCCTGATACTGATGGGGAGTTTTGCGCTGGCCACCCTGCGCTGGCTGCTGATCGGACAGTTTCCCGACAGCCTGCCGCTGCTGGTCATTGCCCAGACACTGCACGCCGCCACCTTCGGCGCCTTTCATGCCGCCGGCATGCAGGTGGTGTACCGCTTCTTCACCGGCAGCCACCAGTTTCGCGGCCAGGCCGTCTACAGCAGCGTGAGCTTCGGCGGCGGCGGCGCGATCGGCAGCCTGTACAGCGGTTATCTGTGGGAATCCGCAGGGCCGGGATTTACCTTCTTCATTGCCGCACTGCTGAGCCTGGGCGCATTCCTGATCGCGTGGCGCTTGTTGCGCGAGCACGTTTAGACTGCACTATTTCACGCCGGGCCTAATCGGCGTAAAATGTGCTGCTGTTCTCTGAAGCAGCGCGTCACCCACTTATGATCGGAAGAACCCTCTACGACAAACTCTGGGACGCCCATGTAGTGCGCGCCGAGTCCGATGGCACGGCATTGCTCTATATCGATCGTCACCTGGTGCATGAAGTCACCTCGCCGCAGGCCTTCGAAGGCCTGCGCCTGGCCGGTCGCAAACCGTGGCGCACCTCGAGCATTCTTGCCGTGCCCGACCATAACGTACCCACCATCGGACTGGAGCAGGGCGTGACCGATCCCGTGTCGCGCCTCCAGATCGAAACGCTGGACGACAACTGTGCCGAGTATGGTATTACCGAATTCAAGATGAATGACATGCGCCAGGGCATTGTGCATGTGATCGGCCCGGAACAGGGCGCTACCCTGCCCGGCATGACGGTGGTGTGCGGTGATTCCCACACCTCCACCCACGGTGCGTTTGCCGCGCTGGCGCAAGGTATCGGCACCTCCGAAGTGGAGCATGTGCTCGCCACCCAGTGCCTGCTGCAAAAAAAGGCCAAGAACATGCGCATCACTGTGGACGGTGCGCTCAGCCCCGGCCTCACCGCCAAGGACATCGTGCTCGCCATCATCGGCAAGATCGGCACCGCCGGGGCCACCGGCTACGCCATCGAATACGCGGGCAGTGCCATTCGCGCGCTCTCCATGGAAGGCCGCATGACGGTGTGCAACATGAGCATTGAGGCGGGCGCGCGCTGCGGCATGGTGGCAGTGGACGACACCACGCTCGCCTACCTGGAAGGCCGCCCCTACGCGCCCAAAGATGCATTGTGGCAGAAGGCCGTGAGCGCATGGTGCACATTAAATAGTGACGCCGATGCACGCTTTGACAAAGAGGTACAGCTCGATGCCGCGGCCATCACGCCACAAGTCACCTGGGGCACCTCGCCTGAGATGGTCACCACCATTGATGGCTATGTGCCCGACCCGGCCCAGATAGCCGACAGCGTAAAGCGTGGCGACATGGAGCGGGCGCTTAAATACATGGGTCTGACGCCCGGCACAGCCATCACCGACATCGCGCTCGACAAGATCTTCATCGGCTCCTGCACCAACGCGCGCATCGAAGACTTGCGCGCCGCCGCCGCTGTGGTGCGCGGCAAAAAGGTGGCGAGCAATATCAAACTCGCCATGGTCGTGCCCGGTTCCGGCCTGGTGAAGCAGCAGGCGGAAAAAGAAGGCCTCGACAAAATTTTTATTGCGGCCGGCTTCCAGTGGCGCGCACCCGGCTGTTCCATGTGCCTCGCCATGAATGCAGATCGTCTGGAGCCGGGCGAGCGCTGCGCCTCGACCTCGAACCGCAATTTTGAAGGCCGTCAGGGCCAGGGCGGTCGCACGCACCTGGTCAGTCCGGCGATGGCTGCTGCCGCTGCCGTGGCCGGACATTTTTCCGATATCCGCTAGTACGCTAACCAACGATGCAAAAATTCACCACACTGACGGGTATCGTCGCGCCACTGGATCGCACCAACGTCGACACCGATGCCATCATTCCAAAACAGTTTCTGAAGTCCATCAAGCGCACCGGCTTCGGCCCGAACCTGTTTGATGAATGGCGTTATCTCGATCACGGCGAACCGGGCCGGGATAACAGCGGGCGCCCGCTTAACCCGGACTTCGTACTCAATCAACCCCGCTATCAGGGCGCACGTGTCTTGCTGGCGCGCGACAACTTTGGCTGCGGCTCATCCCGTGAACACGCACCGTGGGCGCTGGAAGATTACGGCTTTAGCGCACTGATTGCGCCTAGCTATGCCGATATCTTTTACAACAACTGCTTCAAGAATGGCTTGTTGCCGATCGTGCTCGACAGTGCGATCGTCGATCGCTTGTTCAAGGAAGTAGAGGCCACACCGGGCTATACCCTCACTATTGATCTGGCCACGCAGCGTATCACGACACCCACGGGCGACAGCCTGCCGTTTGAGGTCGAGGTGTTTCGCAAGCATTGCTTGTTAAACGGCCTGGATGACATCGGTCTTACCTTGCAACATACGGACGATATCAAGCGCTACGAGGCGCAACGCCGCACTGAAGCTCCCTGGCTGTTTACCTGAAGGGTATCTTAGAACATGACAAAAAAAATCGCGGTACTCCCCGGCGATGGTATCGGCGCAGAAATTATCGCCGAAGCAGTCAAGCTGCTCGACTGCCTGCGCAGCAACTTCGGCCTCGACATCGACATGGAACAGGCACTGGTGGGTGGTGCGGCCATCGACGCTACCGGCCAGCCCCTGCCAGACCAGACCTTGGCGCTTGCCCGGCAAGCCGATGCGGTGCTGCTGGGTGCGGTAGGCGGGCCGAAGTGGGAAACACTCGACATTGCCGTGCGCCCCGAAAAAGGTCTGCTGGGACTGCGCAAGGAATTAAACTTGTTCGCCAATCTGCGGCCTGCCATTTTGTATCCGCAGCTCGCCTCCGCCTCCACACTCAAGCCCGAGGTCGTGGCCGGACTCGACATCATGATCGTGCGCGAACTCACTGGCGATATTTACTTCGGCCAGCCACGCGGCGTGCACACGCTCGCGCATGGTGAGCGCGAGGGCTTTAACACCATGCGCTACAGCGAGTCCGAGATTGAGCGCATCGGTCGGGTGGCATTTGATATCGCGAACAAGCGTAATAAAAAACTCTGCTCGGTGGACAAGGCCAATGTGCTTGAATGCACTGAACTCTGGCGCGAGATCATGACCGGGCTCGCCAAGGATTATCCTGACGTTGCACTCAGCCACATGTACGTGGACAACGCCGCGATGCAACTGGTGCGTGCGCCCAAGCAGTTTGATGTCATGGTCACCGGCAATATCTTCGGCGACATTCTGTCTGACGAGGCCTCGATGCTCACCGGCTCCATCGGCATGCTGCCGTCGGCCTCGCTCGATGCCAACGGCAAGGGCATGTACGAACCGATACATGGCTCAGCACCGGACATCGCGGGTAAGGACATCGCCAACCCGCTCGCCACCCTGCTGTCAGTGGCGATGATGTTGCGCTACACTTTGCAGGAGCCGGAACTCGCCGCACGCGTAGAACGCGCCGTCAGCGATGTGCTGGACCAGAATTACCGCACCGCCGATATCTACACCGAGGGTATGCGGAAGGTGGGCAGCCGGGAAATGGGCGACGCAGTGCTGGCGGCACTGCAACGTTGAAGCGCCTTACTGCTGAACACAGCCTTCATATACTTACCAGCCAAACAGGAACAATACAGCCCATGAGCAAGTTATTTGATGTCGCCGTGGTCGGCGCTACCGGCGCGGTCGGCGAGACCATTATCGAGATACTGGCCGAGCGTGATTTTCCGGTACGCAATCTTTATCTGCTCGCGAGCAGTCGCTCCGCAGGCAGCAGAATCGAATTCAAGGGCAAGCACCATAGGGTCGAGGACCTCGCCGACTTTGATTTTTCCAAAGTTCAGGTGGCCCTGTTTTCACCCGGTGCCGAGGTGTCGGCCATCTATGCGCCCAAGGCTGCTGCGGCAGGCTGCGTAGTCATCGACAACACCTCGCAGTTTCGCTATGACGATGATGTCCCGCTGGTAATACCGGAGGTGAACCCGCACGCCATCGCGCAGTACACGAACCGCGGCATCATCGCCAACCCCAACTGCTCCACCATCCAGATGCTGGTGGCGCTCAAGCCCATCCACGACGCGGTGGGCATCGAGCGCATCAACGTCTGCACCTACCAATCGGTCTCCGGTACTGGCAAAGAGGCGATAGCGGAGCTGGCGAACCAGACGGCGGCCCTGCTGAATGGCAACGAGTCGCCCGCGCAGGTCTACCCCAAGCAGATCGCCTTCAACGTGCTACCGCAGATTGACGTCTTTCAGGACAACGGCTACACCAAGGAAGAAATGAAGATGGTGTGGGAGACGCACAAAATCATGGAAGACGACAGCATCCAGGTCAACCCGACTGCGGTGCGCGTGCCGGTATTCTATGGCCACTCCGAGGCACTGCACATCGAAACCCGACAAAAAATCAGCGCGCAGGAGGCACGCGCGTTGCTGAAAAAAGCACCGGGCATCGTGGTATATGACGAACGTATCCCGGGCGGCTACCCCACGGCCGCGACGGAGTCCGCCGGCCATGACCCGGTGTTTGTCGGGCGCATTCGCGAGGACATCTCGCATCCGCGCGGCCTCGACCTGTGGGTGGTTTCGGACAATGTGCGCAAGGGAGCGGCCTTGAACAGCATCCAGATTGCGGAAATTCTGGTCAAAACCTATCTGATGGGCTAATCTTGAAGGTGTTTTGTAAAGGCTATTCGAAGTTTGATGGCCTATGTCTATATCTCAAAAATAGCTATTAATTACCGCGCTTTGATGGGGTGACGAACGTCGCCGCCACAGGGAGAAAACATGGCACGCCTACTGGCCCGAATGCTTGCAGTGCTTGCGTTGTGGTTGCCTCTTGTCAGCCATGGCCTCGGGTTGGGCGAGATCAACCTGCATTCGGCCCTCAATCAGCCGCTGGAAGCCGAGATTGCGCTGCTCGCGCTACGCCCCGATGAGACTGATAGCCTCAGTGTAAAGCTGGCCTCCAACGCGACCTTCGAACAGGCAGGTATCGAACGCTCGCCCCTGCTGTCGGAGTTGCGCTTCAAGCTGGAACAGAAAGCCACCGGCGACTATTACATCCGCGCCTACACCCAGACACCGATCAAGGAGCCGTTCCTCAACTTTTTGCTCGAAGTAACGTGGTCGGCCGGTCGACTGGTTCGGGAATACACTGTGCTGGTCGATCCGCCCACCCTGATGAGCGCGCCTGCACCACGTATTCAGACGCCTCGCACCCAAAATTCCGCGCCTCCCGACACTGCACGCACAAAACCCTCGGCGACCGGTACGCCTCCGCTCCATGCAGAACCACAGATCAATCCCGCGTCAGCTACGGCTGGCAACCACGTTACCCGGCCACGCGATACCCTCTGGTCGCTCGCACAGCGCCTGCGCCCCAACTCCAGCGTCAGCACCCAGCAGATGATGCTGGCCTTGCTCAAGGCCAACCCCGAAGCCTTCTTCGAACATAACATCAACAGCCTCAGAGCCGGTCACCACCTGCGGGTGCCCGATCTCGAAGAAATCAACGCCATCAGCGCAGAGCAAGCGCTACGCGACGTCACGCAACAAAACGCCGCGTGGGCGGACGCCCGCTCCAGGCCTGTGGCAGATGGATCCACGGGCGCGCAGGCTCATCTCAAGCTGCTAGCCGCAAATGATGCTGGAGCAGCGAAAGCCGACAACACGAATGACACAAGCAGCACTGACAGTGTGCAGAAAAAACTGTCGCTTGCCAATGAGGCGGTAGAAGCCCAGCGCCAGGAAAACGAAGACCTGCAGTCACGTCTGACTGAGCTTGAGAACCAGGTGGAGTCGATGCAGAAGCTGCTCGCCCTCAAGAATGAAAACCTGGCAAACCTGCAAAGCAGGCTGGAGGAAATCCAACCCGGTTTAGCGGCACAACCTTTGACGCTTGCACCCGAAGCACAGCCCCAATCTGAATCTGCCACCGTACTCAAGCAGCAGGTCACACCCGACGCAGGGCCAGAACTCTATAAAATCCTGCAAGGCCTGGGCAGCGAAATTCAGGGCAACTCATCGTTGCAAGCGGTGGTCGGTGGTGGCGCATTACTGCTGCTTAGCCTGCTGTGGCTGATCCATCGCAGACGGCGCCTAAACGCCGCCGCCCTCACCGAGGAAGGCTTCTACAGTGCTCACAGCACTTACAACGCAGCGGCTGTAGCAGATCAACCACCACTGAACGACATACACACCATCAAGCCTGACCCAGCGGCTGAAGCCCAAGCTCCGCCGGGCGAGATTGATACCTACCCCACCGACGAACAATACCCGCAGGCTGAAGCACTACTGCGGCAGCTCATTGCAAAAGAACCGGAGCGGCACGAGCTCAAGCTGCGCCTGCTTGAGCTGTTTTATCTCACCAAAAACAAAGCCGCGTTTGCTGCCGCTGCAGAAAATCTGCATACCGCACTCGCAGGTACCGGTCCGCTGTGGAGAACAGCAGCAGACATGGGCCAGGAACTGTGTCCCGAGCATCCACTGTTTGCATCTGCCGCTGTGCTGGTATCACCCACCGCTGATGCCGCCCCCGCACCGGCAATTCTGGAGACACCTTTACCCGATCCCGGGGTATCCGCCGGGGCAGACTTCACACTTGATTTACCGGAGATAGACACGGCACCCGTACGGTCGATACCGGCGTCTGCGTTGACTGATTTAGGACTCCCCTCCCAGCCACCCAAGGCAGCCGCGGACACGGCTGAGCTCTCGCGCGCGGCGCCTGACAACGAGCTCAACCCCACTGACCTTGCGGACATGGGAGCTGCGCCCAAAACCACTGAAGCAGCAGCCGAAGAAACTGTGGTTGATGACACATCTCCCCCGATCGAGTTTCGCATCGACGACCTCACACCAGGGGCGCCGATAACCCCCGCGATGGAACCCGAATCCGGCGACGGACTCGACTTTGACCTGGAAGACGAAGCCCTGGCGATGGCCGAATCAGATACGACCGCCCTGCTTGACAGCGAAATCGATACTGCGGACGAAGAAGGCGGTGCGCTGGATGAATACGACGACGAAGTAGCCACCAAACTGGATCTGGCGCGTGCTTATCTGGATATGGGTGACGAAGAAGGTGCCACCAGCATACTCACCGAAGTGCTGGAGGAGGGCAATGCCGACCAAAGGCAAGAGGCGCATGACCTGATGGCCGACCTGCACAAGTAATCCCTCACCCGAAACGTACAGGCATGCGCCAATACTGAGTATCGGCAGTCTCTTGACTGTCTGGGGCGGTGCCCCCGTTTATACTTCAGAATCACCCAAGCGCGAGGCACTATGCCACGCAACCTCACCATGCACACCCTCATTCGTATCGTCAGCTTTCTGGTTTTTGCTGCGTTTGTAGCCTTAGGCAATCCGGCGCAACTGGTCTTTGCCGCCGTGCTGGTAGGTTTGACCTATTACATCACCCCAGACACAGAGATCAAGACCCTCTGGGGGTTACTGCGACGCATGCGCTGGCTGTTTCTGTCGTTGCTGGTGGTGTACCTCTGGTTCACACCCGGCCAGCCGCTGCTGCCGGCCATCGCCAGCCAACCCACACTGGAAGGCGTGCAGCAAGGCCTGCTGCGCATCAGTGCGTTGACACTACTGACGCTGGCTGCGAGCCTGTTGCTACAAAGCACGACACGCGAGACCCTGATTGCAGCGCTCTACCGCCTGGTCTCACCGTTGCGCTGGCTGGGGGTACAACCTGAGCGCATGGCAGTCCGCATCACCCTCACGCTGGGAGCCGTCACCGAGGTGCAGCAACTGCTCACCGAGCAGCTGCGTGAGCACCCCGCCAATACCAGCAGTAATCCTGTGGCACGTATCAGCGCAGTCAGTGCCGGTTTGTTTCAAGCCGTCATCGCACAGGCCGAGAAAGTGCCCTGTACTCCACTCACCATCAGCGAAGGTGGCCGTCCGCCTGCCGCACAGTGGCTGGTACCCATCGTCCTGTGCGGCGCACTCTGGTATTTGGGCTGAGGTGGGCAACCGTAAAAATAGCTGTCAGTCACCTGGGGCCGGCCTCTCCACACGGACCTTGACAGGAAACCCGCCAGCCGCGCTGTTTTCCGTGCCACTTTGCTGTGCAATCACCGCATCGGCCAGCGTGAAGCGGTCCAGGGTCGCCAGAAAGTCGTTCATACCCTGGTAAAGCAGGCCCTTCAAGGCGCACAGTGGCATCACCGCACAAGGTCGGCTGGCCACGCTGAAGCACTCCACCACAGTAAAGTTGGGCTCCATTTTGCGCACCACCTCCCCCACAGAAATAAGGTCAGCAGAGCGTGCCAGGCGCATACCCCCGTGCTTGCCGCGCGTGGTGTGGATAAAGCCGTGACCGGCCAGGTGGTGTACCACCTTGACGAGATGGTTACGTGAAATCTGGTAAAAGTCGGCAATCTCGCTGATGGTGACAAGCGAGTCACCCTTTAACCGCAGGTAAATGAGCACCCGCAGGGCATAGTCGGTGTGTAGTGTAAGTTGCATGGTGTCAGTTTGTCAGAGGCCCTCTTGACAAGGCATGGTTTGGAAAATATAATGTATCTCAAATACATTATATAGTACACCTTAGCCAGTTTTACATTGATTAATATGCTTTATTTTAACTGTATTTAATATGATTTTTATAGCGTAAAGCGACCACACCCATAGATTAACCCAAGGAGACAATCATGACGGAGACTACGCTGTTTGAAAAAATCGGCGGTGAAGCGGCGGTAAATGCGGCGGTGGACATTTTCTACCGCAAGGTGCTGGCTGATCCGCGTATCAATCAGTTCTTTGAAGGCGTGGACATGGAAAAGCAGGCGGCCAAGCAAAAGGCCTTCCTCACTGTCGCCTTCGGCGGACCCAACAAGTACACTGGAAAAGACCTGCGTAATGCCCACGCCCACCTGGTACAGCGCGGCCTGAATGACTCTCACTTCGATGCCGTTATGGAGCATCTGGGCGGCACCTTGGTGGAACTCAAGGTCCCCGCAGAGCTAATCACGCAAGCAGCGGCCATTGCCGAATCCACCCGTAATGACGTACTCGGTCGCTAAGCACCACTTCAGCAGACCGGCACACCATGCCGAAGATTGTATTCGGTAACCAGGAATACGAGGCCGATCCGGGTGAAACCGTTCTCGACTGCCTCACCCGGCATGGCGTGCCCGCCCCACATTCCTGCCGCAGCGGGCTGTGCCACACCTGCATGATGCGCGCCATGGAAGGCACACCCACCGGGGAGTCACAGCGCTGGCTCAAGGATCCCCTGGTGCTGCAAAACTATTTCCTGCCCTGCATCTGTGTCCCGTCGGGTGACATGAGCATCGTGCTGCCCGATGCCGGAACATTTCGCACTGACACCGTCGCCACCTGCATCGACAAGCTGAACTCGGAGATCACACGTCTGTGTCTTGCACGCCCGGAGGATTATCAATACCGGGCCGGGCAATATCTCACCCTGTTCAACGCCGATGGCGTAGGCCGCAGTTATTCGCTGGCCAGCGTACCGGCCCTGGACGATGATCTGGAGCTGCATATCCGGCGTGTACCCTATGGTGTAGTGAGCGGTTGGGTAGATAAGCAGTTGCAGGTCGGCGCGACGGTCGCCATTGGCGAAGCCCTGGGCAATTGTTTCTACGTGCCGGGACGGCCTGAGCAGCCACTGCTGCTCATCGGCACCGGCACCGGGCTGGCGCCGCTGTATGGCATCGCCCGCGATGCCATACAGCAGGGCCATACCGGACTCATCAGGCTTTATCACGGCAGCAGCACGTCGGACGGCATATATCTGACGCATGAACTGCAAGCGCTCACACTCCAACATCCCGGTTTCGATTACCGACCCTGCGTGTCAAGCGGTGATGCGCCTGCCTGGGCCGCACAGGCGCGGGCTGACGACAGGGCCCTGCAGGAAAACTCGAATCTCGCGGGCTGGCGCGTCTACGTTTGCGGCAACCCGGACATGGTCAACCACGCCAAGCGCATGGCGTTCATGGCCGGAGCGTCCATGTCCGAGATTTTCGCCGATCCTTTCTTGCCCTCCCGCCCCTGACTACACCAGCTTGCCGCTACGTGAGCGGCGCAGACTGATTTAATCTGCCTCCAGAAACGGGTAATCGGTGTAGCCCTTCGCGTCGCCACCGTAAAACGTGTCGGGATCGGGCGGGTTCAGCGGCGCCCACTTGGCAAAGCGTAGCGGCAGATCGGGGTTGGCGAGAAACAGTGCGCCGAACGCTACCATGTCCGCATCACCCGCCGTCAGCGCGGCATTCGCGCGCGCAAGATCGTAACCGCCGTTGGTCATGTACACACCCTTCCAGAGACGTCTCAGCGCGGCAAGATCAAACGCCGGACCAGCTGCGCCGGGGGCGTCCTTGCCGACTTCCGTCACATGCAAATAGGCCAACCCGAAACGGTTGAGTTGTTCCACGGTATAACTAAACGTCGCCTGCGGATTGGAATCGCGCATGTCATTGAACGGCTGCAACGGCGACAAGCGGATGCCAACGCACTCCGCGCCCCACACCGCGCACACTGCTTCGGTCACCTCCAGCATCAGCCGCGCCCGGTTCTCGACCGAACCACCGTAGGCATCGGTGCGGTGATTGGCGCCATCGCGCAGAAACTGGTCGACGATGCCTGGAAGCTCCGCGAGCTCGAGTGCACGTGGTGTTACAAAATCTTTTGGCCCTTCATAGGTCATGGCCTGGCCCGCAGGCTTGAGCGCCGAAGGCGCCACCGGCAATGCGCCTTCAGGCTGCAACGAGGGATGGGAGATGCGCCCCACATGCCACAGTTGCAGGAAAATCCGCCCGCCTTTGGCGTGCACTGCCTCCGTCACCTGCCGCCACCCCGCCACATGTTCGGCGCTGTGTATGCCGGGCGTGGCAGGATACCCCACACCCTGCGGTGACACCTGCGTCGCCTCGGTAATGATCAAGCCCGCACTGGCGCGCTGTGTGTAATATTCCACATTAAGCGCCTGCGGCACATTATCCGCCCCGGCACGGTTACGCGTCAGCGGCGCCATGATGATGCGATTAGGTAGTGTGTACGGCCCGAGTTGAATGGGAGAAAAAACAGTAACGGCAGCATTACCCACAACGACTCCTTTTCTGCATTATCTGTATACGTGCTACACGCAGGCAACACTCAATCCGCTGTTATATGCAAGCCTGACATCACAACACCCACCCGGCCGCCGGGTCGGCGGCCGGGTGGGTTACGACTTCATTGCAGCATCTGTTTCAGCTTGGCCTGGTCAGCTGTGCTGGGCTTGTGGTTCAGGTTCAAGATGATGCCCGCCATGTCGCGCACCTCGGCCGGAGCAGCCGCATCACCCATGAGCTGTTTAAGTTTGGGTTTGTCGGCATCGGCGGCGGCGTGCTTCAGGTTGGCAATGGCCATGGCCAACACCCGCTCCTGCTCGGTGCTGGCGCTGCTGGACATGATGGCGTGGAGCTTGGTCTTTTCGGCGTCACTGGGAAAATGATTGAGATTGACCAGTATGCCTGCCATGTCACGCACGGCGGGTGTGGCCGCCAGCGCCATCTGCGCACCCAACACCAGACTTAACACTGCCACGCCATACCCTATTCCTTTACTAAACATGACTCACCTCCTGCAATACGAGTGGATAACACCAGCCCGGCGGCCTTGTCAGGCACGCGACCCGGGTCTGGATTGCATACATTTTAGACGGCGCCACTCCCGACGGCATTACCCTGCCGTTACCCCCGGCGCATGACCTTTATTGTCAGTTGAGTTTACGGCCTTTCCAGAGCAAATACAGCACCGGAATCACGATCAGCGACACCAGCGGGGCGGTGACCATGCCGCCGATCATGGGTGCGGCAATGCGCTTCATGACCTCCGAGCCGGTACCGCTGCCGACCATAATGGGCAGCAGGCCGGCGATGATGACGGCGGCGGTCATGGCAAGCGGCCGTACGCGCAGCACGGCGCCTTCCATGACTGCAGCCCGCAGTTCGTCCCGGGTTTGGGGTTGCAGGCGCTTAAAGGCCTGCTCCAGATAGACCAGCATCACCACCCCAAACTCGGCCGTCACACCGGCCAGGGCAATCAGGCCCACGCCCACGGCCACCGAGAGGTGATAGCCCAGCAGGTACAGCAGCCAGAGGCTGCCGATCAGCGCCAGCGGCACGGTGCCGAGGACGATGAGCGACGGCACAACACGGCGAAAGCTGAGGTACAGCAAAAATAATATGATGCCCAGGGTGACGGGGATCACATAGATCAGGCGCTCCTTGGCCCGCTCCATATATTGGTATTGCCCGGCCCAGCTGAGGGTATAACCCGGCGGCAGGATGAGGCCTTTCTGCATGGCCTGCTTGGCGTCTTGCACATAGGAACCGAGGTCGCGGCCTTCTATATAGACGTAGATCCAGCCATTGAGGCGGGCGTTTTCGCTCTTGATCATGTCGGGACCGTTGGCTATCTCAATGCGCGCAACATCCCCCAGCGGAATGTGCGCGCCTGCGGCCGTGATGATGGGCAGTTGCCGCAGTTGCGTGAGCGAATTACGCACCTGTTGCGGATAGCGCAGGTTGATCGGATAACGCTCGCGCCCCTCCACGCTCTCGGCGATGTTCATGCCGCCGATGGCGCTGCGCACCACATCATGCACGTCGGCAATGTTGAGGTTGTAGCGTGCCGCCGCGCGGCGGTCGATATCAATATTGATGTAGCGCCCGCCGGTGACGCGCTCGGCATAGGCCGTTGCCGTACCGGGCACGCTGCGCAGTATCTGCTCGGCCTGCTCCCCCAGTTGCTGAATCATCCTGAGGTCGGGCCCGCCTATCTTTACGCCCAGCGGAGTCTTGATGCCGGTGGCCAGCATGTCGATGCGGGTCTTGATGGGCATAACCCAGACATTGGTAACGCCGGGAAATTTGACAATGTCATCCAGCTCCTGCTTGAGTTTTTCCAGCGTCATGCCGGGCCGCCATTCGTTTTTGGGCTTGAACTGAATCAGGGTTTCCAACATGGCGAGTGGCGCCGGGTCGGTGGCGGTATCGGCACGCCCGACCTTGCCGAAAACGGTGCGCACTTCAGGCACGGTTTTGATAAGCCGGTCGGACTGCTGCAGAAACTCCTGCGCCTTGCCGATGGATACCCCCGGCAACAGGGTAGGCATGTACATGAGATCACCCTCATCCATATCGGGCATGAACTCCGAGCCGAGTTGTGTCAGCGGATAGGCGATGCTCGCCACCAGCAGCAGCGCCACCAGCAATACGGTGCGTGGGATATGCAACAGCCGCCCGACCAGCGGCTGATACACCCGGATGAGCAGGCGGTTGAGCGGATTGCGCTGCTCGGGCAGAATCCTGCCGCGGATGAAATAGCCCATCAGCACCGGCACCAGGGTGATGGACAGGCCTGCCGCTGCGGCCATGGCATAGGTCTTGGTATAGGCCAGTGGCGCAAACAATCGCCCCTCCTGCCCTTGCAGGGTGAACACCGGCAGGAAGCTCAGGGTGATGATGAGCAGGGCGAAAAACAGCGGCGGCCCGACTTCGGTTGCCGTTTTCTGCACGATGGCCCAACGCCCTGCCGCATCGTTGACCGGCGTGCGCTCAAGATTCTTGTGCATGTTTTCGATCATGACAATGGCGGCATCGACCATCGCACCGATGGCAATGGCAATGCCGCCCAGCGACATGATGTTGGCGTTGATACCCTGGTAATACATCACGATGTAGGCCGCGAGGATACCGAGTGGCAGACTTACCACCGCCACCAGCGCGGAGCGCAGGTGGAACAGGAACACCAGACACACCAGCGCCACAACGATAAACTCTTCCACCAGCTTTTCTGTCAGGGTACTGACGGCACGTTTGATCAGGCTGGAGCGGTCATAGGTCTCGACGATCTCCACGCCGGCGGGCAATAGTTGCTTGAGTTCGGCGAGTTTTGCCTTCACCCCGGCGATGACCTGTTGCGCATTCTTGCCCGAGCGCATCACCACGATACCGCCCACCACTTCGCCCTCGCCGTTCAACTCGGCGATACCCTGCCGCAGTTGCGGCCCAAACCGAACCGTGGCGACGTCTTGCAACAACACTGGCGTGCCGTTTTTTGAGACACCCAGCGGTACGGCGCGCAGGTCTTCAAGGCTGGAAATATAACCCTTGGCGCGGATCATGTATTCCGCCTCGGCCATTTCAATCACCGAGCCACCGCTCTCCTGACTGGCACGCTCGATGGCGCTGCGTACGGTGGACAGGCTGAGGTTATAGGCCCGCAGCCGGTCGGGATTGGCGATCACCTGATACTGCTTGACCATGCCACCCAGCGTGGCCACCTCCGCCACACCGGGTACCGAGCGCAACTCGAAATTCAGAAACCAGTCTTGCAGCCCGCGCAGTTGCGCCAAGTCGTGTTTGCCGCTGCGGTCGGTCAGGGCGTACTCATAAATCCAGCCGACGCCGGTGGCATCCGGCCCCAACGCGGGGCGGGCCTCGCGTGGCAGCCGCTCGGATACCTGATTCAAATATTCGAGTACACGCGAGCGCGCCCAGTAAAGGTCGGTGCCGTCTTCAAACAGCACATAGACGTAGGAGTCACCGAAGAAGGAATAGCCGTACACCTTCGCCGCGCCCGGCACCGCCAGCATGGTGGTGGTAAGCGGATAGGTCACCTGATCCTCCACCACTTGCGGCGCCTGGCCGGGATAGCTGGTTTTGATGATCACCTGCACGTCGGACAGATCTGGGATGGCATCGAGTGGTGTGTTTTTAATCGCATATACACCCCAACCCGCGAGCATGAGCGCGAGCAACAACACCAGGCCACGATTGCCCAGCGACCAGACGATGATGCGTGCGATCATGGCGCTGCCCCACTGTACGGCGTGACGTTCTCCACCACATAGCCGCCATCGTCCTGATGGAGGTCGAAACGAATCTGCATGCCGGGTTTGAGCGTGGACGCATCACCGTTGAACTTGAAGTCCATGGTCATGGCGGGCCAGTTGAATTCCGCGATGGGAGGGTGACTGATGTTGATTGTGTCGCCGTCTATGGCATTGATGGCCCCGTTAGCGTGCGCGGTTTTCTTCGCCACCGCCGGGGGGGCACCTGCCTCGGGCGAACTCAGGCGTTCGAGGCTGGCCGTAAGGCTGGCCTCGGAGTCGATCAGAAACTGGCCGGAAGTGACGACGGCCTCACCCTCGGTGAGCCCGTCGATGATTTCTACCTGATCACCGGCCTCCACACCGGCCACCACTGTGCGCTGCGCAAACTTGCCGTCACCCAGCACCACGATGACGCGCTCACCGGTGCCGGTGCGGATCAGGGCTGCACTCGGCACCTGGAGCGCTGCGCGCGTGGCTCCGGCCTTGAGTCGCACGCTGGCATACATATTGGGCTTGAGTTGCAAATCCGGGTTGGCGAGCCGTAGCCGCACCTTCAGGGTGCGCGTCGCGCTGGTGACATCGGGGTAGACATAATCCACCTCACCCTGCCACAGTTTTCCGGGGAAATCATCGAAGCGTATTTCCGCCGTCACGCCCGACTTTATGCTACTCGCCTGCTGACCGAAGACATCCACCAGCAGCCAGACACTGGTGAGATTGGCCAACGCCAGGGCCTCCATCCCCGGCTCTACATACACGCCGGGGCGGATGTTAAGATTTTGCACGATGCCCGCGTGCTGTGCATACACAGCGCTCAGGCGCGGCACCTGTCGGCTGCGCTCCAGACTGGCAACCTGTCCAGCGCTCAGACCCAGCGTCAGCAGCCGCTCACGCGCGGCACGCTGCAACATCGGGTTGTCCACCGACAGCGCCTGCACATATTCCTGGCTGGCGCTGACCAGTTTGGGTGCATACAGCTCAAACAGCAGCTCGCCCTTGAGTACCTGCTGGCCGACAAAGTTGACGTGCAACCGTTCCACCCAGCCTTCAACGCGCACGTGCTCACGCCGCAGGGTGTCTTCGTCTATGCTGACATAGCCGACACCCTCGACACTGCGCACGAGCGCACTGCGTTGCACCTGCGCGGTACGCACACCCATGTTCTGCATCATGGCCGATGACACCGTCACCGTGCCCGATGCAGCGGCCGCTGCATCCCCACCCTCATACACAGGTATGTAGTCCATACCCATGTCATCTTTCAACGGCCGGTCGGCGGTGATGGCGGGATTCATCGGGTGGCGGTAAAACGCTATTTTTTTGTCCGTGGCTACCTCTGCATCGCGGCTACCTGACCCCAGCCAACCCGCGTGCTGCAACGCGACACCGACGGCCACACCCGCCAACAGCAGCAACAGGGCCAAGCTCCAGCGCAAAAATGTGTTCATGAGAATTCTCCCATCAGATAGATCAGCCCGGCCTGTGCCCTGGCGTGATCGACACGCAGACGCAGCGTCTGCAAGCGCGCCTCCAGTTCCACCATGCGGGCGCGCATGACCGTCGCAAAGTCCGCGTTATTGCTCTGATACGCCAACAGCGCCAGCGTTGCGTTTTGCTCGGCCTGCGGCACGATGTCTTTTTCATAGGCCGCCAGCCGCTGGCCCAGCCCACGCCACAGGCTGTAGCCGCTGTCGAGTTCGTGCAGCAGCGTGCGGTGTACGTCGTCACGCGTATACCGCGCGGCGGTGGCCTGCTGCTCACTGGCGGCGAGGCGGCGGTCCTGGCGTTTGTCGGCGAACAGCGGAATCGAAACACTGACACCGGCGGAGGCAAAATCACTGCGCCCGCCACCGCGCAAGCCGTAACCTACGCCGATCTCCCAACTGGGTTTGTAATTGTCACGCGCGAGATCGACCTCGCTGTTGCTGGCGCGCACCGTGGCCTCTTCCAGTTGCATGCGCGGATGCTGGTCGAGCACGGTCTGCAGAGTGTCATAGGGCAATGGAGATTGGAGTAGCGGGAAGTCCGCTGCCAGCGGGCGGGCAGCGGGCGTGGGGCCGGTCCAGCGCGCCAGATCAGCCTGCGCCATGGCGCGGGCGGTTTCGCTGGCAATGATGCGCTCCTTGAGTTGACGCAGTTCCAGTTCCGCATTCAACATGTCCTGCGCGCTCGCCAGCCCGGCACCGTACTGGGTCTGACTGGCACGCAGCAACTGCTCAAGCAGCGTGTAACTGGCGTGCAGTGTCTCGAGGGCGCGGGCCTGATAGTAGCTCTCCAGCCAACTGTTGCGTACCGCGTTCAACACCCGTCGTCGCTGTTCCTCGGCACGTGCGTTTTCACTCGCCGCGTATGCCGTGCTCTGCTCGGCGCGGTGCTTGAGTGTATCGCCAGGCGGGAAGCGCTGTTGCACACCCAGGTTGACCATGGTCATGTCCTCCTGGGTGGTGTTAAAGGTGTCGGTAGGCAGATTTTGCGCGCCGAGGTTGAGGCTGGGGTCGGGCAGTTGAGCGTCAGCCACCGCCTGCTCGGCATAACTCGCCGCCAAGGCGGCATGGCGCCGCGTCAGCGGATCACTTTTCAGCGCGATCTGCTCGGCCTCAGGTAATCCTAGCGGTGACACCGCGGTGTCCGCACGCGCAGACGGCAGTACATACAGTAGTAGTAATACAAGCAACAGGCCGCAAGCGGGCCGGGATACAGTGCACATGATCGTTCTCCTGAAAAATCCGGGGTAAAAAATTTCGGGAGCGGGCGATCAGATGTGCAGGCGGTCGAACCTCTGGAATGGCGGGGGAAGGATGTAGTCCGGGGGTGGGAATACGGCGGCCGACGTAACCACCGGGAGTGCCTCGTACCACGCGAGCGTTGATGGCAGCGCGGGTGTGAGCGGGGTAATGCCCACCGGTGCGGTTTGCTGCCAGTCCTGCCGCGCGACACAACTGGCCGAGGATACACACCCTGTTTGCGCCGTGAGGCCAGCCTCGGATGGCGGACACTGCTCGCAGTCATCCATGGCAGACATCGCCATGGCGCACGGCTGCAATGCCAGCATGAGCCAGGCTGCGGTCAGCAGTGTCAACACTGCCCGAGTCAGCGGGCGCAAGCTGCTACGCAGACTCATCTCGCAGTAAGGGATGGACATGGTGCATCACTGTACCTCAGCCGGCACAACAGGGTCAATCGACATGACGCCGACTGTGGAATCGGATCTCAAACACCGTCCCAACGAGCCTGTCCCGCACAAACCACCGTCGAACCAGATGGCATGGTCCAGCTTTGCGTGGCTGATATCGGCGCCTCCAAGATTGGCGCCGGTGAGATCGCTGTATGACAGATTAGCATGTTGCAGATTGGAGGATGACAGGTCGGCGTTACGCAGCGCCGCCCCCATTAAATCGGCACGCTCAAGGTTGGCGTAGCTCAGGTTGGCCAGACTCAGGTTGCTATAGGCCAGATCACTCGCGGCAAGCAATGCCCCGCGCAGATTTGCCCCGGTAAAATTGGTATTGCGCATCTTCCCAGCACGCATATCCCGCCCTTCAAGCTGCGCGCCCTGCAGCGCGCAGTTGTTCCAGTTGACCTGCGGCGCAGGCGGTGCATCACAACGCACTGCTATGGGCAGTTGTCCGCGCGGTGTCAGATACATCAGCGCCCCCAGAGTAATCGCCACCATCACCACCAGTAGCACGCGCGCGGGCTTGTATTCCGGCTTCGGCGCCACGCTCTTGCGCACCTGATAGCTCGCCAGTTGCTGTTGCACCTGTTCCTTGACCTGACGGGCGCGGCGTTCCGCACCGCTACGTTGGTTTCGGTACAGTTCTTCGGTCTCGGGGTTTTCTGTGGCACGGCGGTCAAAACCGCGGCGCTCATCCTCCCATCGGCGTGCCTGCTCCAGACGCAGGCTGTCTTCACCACCCCCCGCACCCGGCCGCAACGCATCAGGTTTCAGCTCCCACACGCTGTCGGCACGACGCCATGTGACGCGATCCGTGCTCAGTTCATCATCTGCCAGAACACGTCCCAGCACCATATAGCGCGAAATCAGGCCCATGGGGAATGGCCCACGTATTCTCGTGCCACGGCGTGTATACCATAGATGATTACGCACCATTACCGGCATTTCTCCATTGATCACCTTATATACTCTTATACTCTTTATATATATCAAGAATAGTGCCAAAATCCATACTGAATTTTGCATAAATGACCGCAAGGAAGCGCCACGGGCAACGGACAGGCAAGGTTAATGCAAATTACCGGCGGCACACAACCTACCTCGACCTTCTCGCCTGCGAGCAGCACCGCTGAAGTCAAGGCCTGGCAAGTAGGCGTACTGCTACAAGCCCAGGTCAGGGCCGTCTCGCCGGACGGCAATGTCACACTGCGTATCGCCAACACCATGCTTACAGGAAAATCGCCGATTCCAATGCAACGGGGAGAAGTACTCCAGCTCCAGGTCATCGAAGCCGGTGCGAAACCGGTGTTAAAAATCCTCAGCAACGTCGCGAATACACCTGATACACAGCAGATCACCGAAGCGTTGCGGATAAACCTCCCGCGCCAGGCCCCGCTGCCACACCTCCTGTCCAGACTCGCCCCGCTGGCCCAGCCTCAGGCCCAGATTCCGGCCCAGGCTGCTGCTGGTCTGTCACGCCCACTACTGGAACAGATAACACAGCTAATCAACCGTCTGGCGTACAGCGGGGACACCTTTCAGGCAACTGGCCTGCGTCGCGCCCTGTCGGATTCCGGCGTTTTACTTGAAGCCAAGCTGGCTCGCGCGAATCCCCAACCCGCGCAGTTTTCGGCCGATATAAAAGCGGGCTTATTACAGCTACGTGCCGCCCTGACCAGCATGGCCCCGGGTGTTACCGCAGAATTACCGGCGCAGAATGAAGTGGCACCACCACCCCTGCGCGGCGCACCCTTGATACCACAAGCTGCTGACAGAACTCCCGCCGGGCCGGGCCTGCCAGCACCCCCAACGACACCTCAACTGCTGGGCCTGGTTGATGCCGCGCTCGCTCGCATCCAACTCAGCCAGCTCGCCTCCCTGCCTGCTGCCGATGACAAGAAACCGACATGGATGTTCGAGGTTCCTATACGTCATGGGGCGGTGATAGACGTGCTTCAGGTACGCATCGAAGCACCCGATCCGGATCAGGACAATAAAAATTCACCTCAGGCAAAAACCTTACCCTGGTGCATTGATCTCGCGCTCGATCTGGAGCAACTGGGCCCGATACATGCACGTATCAGCGCCCATCAGTCGCGTGTTTCGGTATCTCTGTGGGCGATGCGTACCGAAACCGTCTCGCTGTTCAACCAACAGCTCGAGACCCTGAGGAGCAGTCTGCTGCACAACGGGCTGGAGGTAGACAGTCTGGTCTGCCTGCCGGGAACACCACCTGCCGTCAATGACGCTGCAAATACAGCCCACAGGCTTCTGAACGTAAGGGCATGACGCAAAAGCCCACTACCCCACCCGCACGCGCCGTCGCTCTCCGCTACGATGGCACATCAGCGCCGCGCGTGACCGCCAAGGGAACCGGGGAGGTTGCCGACTACATTCTGGCCGTGGCCAGAGAGCACGGCATACCTCTGCATGAAAACGCCCATCTGGTCACGCTGCTGGCGCAGCTCGATCTTGGCGACGAAGTGCCTGCGGCACTTTATACTGCCGTGGCAGAGGTGCTTGCATTCGCCTACTACATCAGCGGCAAAACCCCCTTGGATACCGGCGTTGCCAGCAAGGAGTGAGCGCCAAATGTCACCGGCAAAAAATGCTACGCAACCTTGATCTACCCTCGATAACGATAACAACACACCCGCACCATGCCCGCAGAAACAACTGACAAGCCCAATACACCCGGCCGCACTGCCCCTGCGACAGGAATTATGCTGCGTGCACAGTTGCACGGCACGCGTGTCCTGATCCTGCACCCAGACCAGGTGCGGCTTGATCACATCCAATGGATGCTTGGACAACATGGGATCACCCACCTCACTCTGGCCAGCTGCCCCGACAAAGCGCTGCAATACCTGCAGGCTGCGCCCGACACCGGGTCCGAGGTATTCGATGCGATACTGGTCAGCGCCAGCCTGCCTGACGATGAGTGCCACCATACCTGCCGTGAACTGCGGCGGCAGGCTGGCGTCGACGTGCCTATCATCATACTGGGCGACAGCGGTAACAGCACCGAACAACAGTATTGCGAGGCGGGCGCGACTGATGTCTGGCCGGCCATGGAGGATTCCGGACTGGCGCACTGCCTCACGTTGTTACTGCTGCTGAAGCTGGAGCGTACCCAAAGCAAACAGCGTGATCAGCAGCTAAGAAGCGAACTGATCGAGCGCAAAGGTATTGAGGCGCGCCTGCAATACCTGGTGGCGCACGATGAACTGACCGGACTGTATAATCGCAGGCGCATGGGGCAGCTGCTGGAGCTGGCGCTGATAAACGCCCAGCACAACCAGCGCACGAGCGCGCTGCTCTATCTCGATCTCGACCAGTTCCGGCTGATCAATGATGCGGCAGGCCACAGCGTCGGCGACAAACTGCTTATTGAAATAACACACATCATGCGCCGTCATATCAACCCGGAAAGTGTGCTTGCACGCATTGGCTCTGATGCCTTTGTACTATTGCTCGAGAACGTTACCATTGAGCAGGTGATAGAACAGGCAAATACGCTGAGGCGGGCGCTGGATGGCTTTCGTTTTGAGACCAGCATTAAGAACTATCATATCAGCCTGAGCATCGGCGTGGCTTTGATAGAGCCGCACGAAACGCTCAGCGCAGACGAAGTCCTGGCGCGCGCCGATCAGGCATGCTACGTAGCCAAGGCACACGGCCGCAACAGGGTGCATTTATTCAGCAGTGACGACAGCTCCATGCACCTGCTGCAGAGTGATGCCTATTGGGCACAGAAGATCCGGCATGCCCTTGCCCACGACATGCTATGCCTGCTGTTCCAGCCCATTGTCAGCGCGCATGATGGCATCGTGCGCCATTACGAAGCACTTGTGCGCCTGATAGGTGACCAAGGCGAGCTGATCACGCCCGCTCACTTCATCCCGGTCGCCGAGCGCATAAGCCTGATTCATGAAATCGATATGTGGGTCACCCAACGCGCCATCCAGCTACTGGCAAAGCAGGCGCCACGCCAGAGTGGCCTGGTCATCAATATCAACTTATCAACCCAGGTATTACAGCATTCGGGGCTGTTGCCGCTGACGCGCGAAATAATGGCAAAGACCGGAGTGGAAGGACAACGTATCACCTTTGAGATCACCGAGACTGCGGCTATCGCCAGCCTCGCCCAGACGCAAAACATGCTCAGCCAGCTGCGGACACTAGGCTGCAATTTTGCACTGGACGATTTTGGCGCAGGCTTTAACTCATACAGCTACCTGAAACACTTTCCGGTAGACTATCTCAAGATCGACGGCACCTTCATCACAAATCTTGTATACGACCCGGTCGACCAGGCACTGGTCAAATCAATGATTGAGGTTGCCCATGCTCTGGGAAAGAAAACTGTGGCGGAATTTGTCGAGAACGCCGAGACGCTGGCTTTACTCAAGAGTTATGGCATCGACTATGTTCAAGGCTATTACCTTGGCAAACCGGAGCACACTTTCTTAACCTGACCAGCGCACCTCGTCAGCCTCAGCATCAGACACGTCATGGGCAGCTTCCGGGCCGACAACGTTACGGTGCAGCATCATGATCAACTCCGCCTCGGCACGTGCCAAGCCACAGGTGGACACCAGCTCTTCAACATCGGCGCCGCTGCGTACCATGCGAATAGCGGGCTCGTAGGTCTGGGTCACAGGGTCGCGCAACTCGAGTTGATTCTGGCGCCTTGACAGATACTGCAGCTGGCGCTCGAACTGCTCAAAACGACTGGCCTGCGTCGCAGCGTCGGCATGCTGGGCCAGACTGTCCGCCTGCAACACCTGTACTGCATTGTTACAGGCATTAATGCGCTTTTTTACGGCGCGTAGCAACAGCCACATGCAGGCACAGAGCAGCAGGGTCACACCCATCATTGCGATAACTGTCTCAAGACTCATAACCTACTCCAGCCGTATCCGTTCACCGGGGTTATGCGGTATTCAGGCATACTCATCCACATGTGTCTCGCCGTCGTCATCCGGCTCCGGGGGTGGTTGGTGCTTTTTCTCCCGCTCTGGCTGCTCCGGGATATGCCTTCGCTTTGTACCCGACTCCTGTGGGCGAACGGGGCGGACTGCCGGTATGTGATTGATGTCACCAACGTCACTCACATCGCCTCCATACCCATCCTAGAGCGAGCTCATCTCCTTCCATTCCTCTGCAGAGAGAAATTTATTGAGATCAATCAGTATAAGCAGCTCTTCATTGCGGCTCGACACGCCCTGGATGTATCTCGAGCTTTCATCGCTGCCTACGTTGGGCGCCGTCTCAATTTCGGAGACGCGCAGATCAACAACTTCCGCTACGCTGTCCACCAGTATGCCCACTACATGTTTATTCACCTCAATAATCACGATGCGCGTGCTGTCATCCATGTCTCTTGGCATGAGCCCGAAGCGCTTGCGGGTATCGATTACTGTGACCACGTTACCACGCAGATTGATGATGCCCAGCACGTAGTCAGGCGAACCCGGCACCGGCGCTATCTCGGTGACACGCAATACCTCCTGCACCTGCATGACATTAATGCCATAGGTCTCGTTATCCAGACGAAAAGTCACCCACTGTATGATTGGATCGGCTGCCTGTGCGGCGTGATTCATGGCGTTATCCTCATGTATGCACTAAAAAACCATTTACTCCGAAGTTGCGTTTTGGCGCGCGCCAACCCGTTGATTGACGCGGCCTGCTTGCCCCTGAATCAAGCACGAAGCATGCCAGATATCGCGCACTGCAGGGACTAGCGACCGGGCAACCCCTGCGCCAGCTCAGTGGCAAAGGCCTGGGTGTCGAGCAACGCACTTAAATGTGCCGTAACCGTACCCACTAACCAAGGCCGTTCCGTGCGCGCGCTGCGCCAGCGCACATCTTGCGCTCTCAGGGTAATCACCTCGCCGATGTCTTCGCAGGCGAGGCCCCATTCGCCACCACCGATCAGAATGATGTGGCGCAGGTTCATCTCTTCGGGGCGTCGCTGCCTTGGCGCGATCAGGGCGCCGGTATCGATAACCTTGACGTTGCAGCCAAGATGCACCCGCACCCCCAGGAAAAACGGGGCATGGCCCGGCAATGGCGTTATGCCTTTTGACCAGGTCAGCACGCCATGCAGCTCCGCCAGTGGCACAGCAAGCGTCAGCCCGGCCACACTGAACAGCAGCACCTGAAACGGCCCATCGGTCAGGGCAGACGGGGGCTCCTCTGCCTTTACCGGTACCTGTTGTGCGACAGCAACGCAGGCTGGCGCCTCGACGGGCAGCGGCTGCTCGCTCAGCAACGACCTCAGGTAAACATCCAGCGCCTGGGCCTGATCCACCAGGGGAGGTGCCGTATTCTGTACTTCCGGCACGTGCAACGGGCTCATCCCGCCTTCCTTTGCAGGCCCATGTCAGCGTACTGCAGCATGTCGAGCAACGCACCATAGGCGTGGCAGGCACGCGCCTCTGGCACATAAAACGGCAAGGGGGTGTTCCTGTAACTGGCCTCGCGCAACAGTGTATCCACCGGGATCTCGCTATCCCAGCACTGGGCAGGGTAACGTTCGCGCAAGGTGTGCACACTGGTGTGCGCGGCACGCGTACGCCGGTCGAACAGCGTGGGAACAATGGTATACGGCAGCGGTAACCTGCGTGCGCGCGTGATCATAGTGAGTGTGGAAAGCATGCGCTCAAGCCCCTTGATCGCCAGGAACTCCGTCTGCACCGGAATCAGCAGGTGATCACACGCGGCAAGCGCATTCACCATCAGCACACCCAGTACCGGCGGGCAATCAAGCACAACATAGTCAAATGAGCCGGAGACGCGGGTCAGCGCCCGGGCCAGCACCAGCCCCATGCCATCCTGCACACCGGATTGGCGATCCAGCGTAGCCAGGGCGGTGGACGCCGGCATCAGCCACAGTCGGTTAAATGCGGTGCGCGTGATGATATCCCGTGGGTCAATCTCACCGTGGCGCTGAAACAGAGTGTACAGACTCCTGGAATCTGACTCTGGATCTTGCCCTAAATAACTGGTCAACGACCCATGCGGATCCATATCGACCAGCAGCGTGCTGTAGCCGCGCCGTGCCAGCAGGCCTGCCAGCGTAATTGCCGTAGTAGTCTTGCCTACGCCCCCCTTCTGATTTGCCACTGCCCATACCTTCATTGCTGCACCTCCTTGGGTGGCGCCGTATTCAGGCCAAATGGTGTGCCGCCGACAGGCGGTAACGTAAGTGGCGTGAACAATCGAATAGGCGGTGAAATCGGTGCTACGATCGCGGGCCGGGCAGGCGCCACCGCTCCCGCACGCGTGGTGGTGGCCGCCGGTACCTGGACTTGGACTGTGGCTGCAGGCGCGGGTGCCACTGTGACGGGCGCTACAGCGGCAGAAGATTCCATACCTGTCACTACCGCCGGCGGCGTAATGACAAGGGGCTGTGTGGGCGGCTCCACCACCCCTGCCGGCACACTGGCAGCAAGAGGCTGTGTGGGCGGCTCCACCCCTGCCGGCACACTGGCAGGAAGAGGAAGCTCCGTCGGCGCCATGCTGGTAGCGTCTACCACTGCCGCAGGTGCCGCAGTCGTCGGCAACTTGGCAGCAGGCGTGGACCTGTCACGGCTGATCCCTGAGTGCGCAGTCTCCAGCTGTTGCCGCATGCTGTCATCCGCCAGCACCAGGAGCACAATGCGTCTGTTTTTGCGGCGTCCTTCTACGGTTGTATTATCCGCCACCGGTCGCTGCTCGCCATATCCCAGCGCCACGAGGCGCGACTCCTCTATTCCTTCGTTGGCCAGCAAATGAGCCACGCTTGCCGCACGCGCGGCGGACAATTCCCAGTTAGAGGGAAATGCGAGCGTCTTGATGGGGATGTTATCGGTAAACCCCTCTACATGGATAACATTGGAAAACGGGCTGAGCACATCCGCGATTCTTTTCATGATCGGCAGGGACTGGGGTTCAGGTCTGGCACGCCCGCTCGAAAACAACACGCTCTCATTGATCTCAATCTCCAGCCAGCGTATGTCACTGTTCAAGGTCACCAGCCTTTGCTGCACCAGCTCAGAAAGTGCCTGCGCGATCTCTGCCGCGATCTCCGGCATGGACTTCTGTCTGGCAGCATTTATATTCTCCTCGCCCTGCGGCGCGGTAAATTTTTTATCCCGGACTGCGGCAGCCTCCACAGGCGGCTCCCCAAACAGCTTGATCGGCTTGTCCTGTGGCGGGGTTTCCTCTATGTCAACTTTTGTATCAGGGAAAGGTGGCCTTGGCGGCAACAGCACTGTGGGCTTCTTCAGGATATTCTGACTTTCCGGTGTGGGTGACTTGGACGGAACACCAACCTGGATCGGTTCTATACTCTTGGGGGCGGCGCGAAATGCGGCCACCAGCGAGTCGGATAACACGCGGTGCTTGCCTTCATTGACGGATGAAATGGCGTACATCACGACGAAGAAGGCGAATAGCAGAGTGATAAAATCTGCATAGGACACGAGCCAGCGTTCGTGGTTTTCGTGCTCTTCATGTTTTTTCTTTCTGGCCATATATACTCAGATGAAAAAGCAAGGTGAGAAACTGAAAGTCGCCGGATATTACGGTGCCGTATGACGCACATGACCCTGTTCCCCTGCCTGATTGCACCTTCGCCCGCCGTTAATGTGCATACCCTTGCAACTTGGTCTCTATATTTCTCGGGTTCTCGCCCTGCGCAATGGAAATAATGCCCTCCAGTATCATGGTGCGGAACTGGGTCTGGTAATGAATCAGGCTCTTCAGCTTGACGGCGAAGGGCAGAAAAAAGAGATTGGCCAACCCCACACCATAAATTGTCGCCACAAACGCCACCGCGATACCTCCACCCAGCGCCGAAGGATCCGCCAGATTTCCCATCACGTGAATCAGACCCATCACCGCGCCAATGATACCGACGGTGGGACAATAACCTCCCATTCCTTCGTATACCTTCGCCGCCTGGGTATCATGATGCTCACGCGCATCAATCTCGACTTCGAGTATGGTGCGAATCACTTCCGGCTCACTACCATCCACCAGCAACTGCAAGCCTTTGCGCGCAAAGAGGTCAGGTTCGGTCTCAGTCACCGCCTCGAGGCCCAGCAGACCTTCCTTGCGGGCAATATTGCTCCAGTTGACAATCTTCTCAATGGCTTCATGCGCTGCCAGCTTGGGCGGCAAAAACACCCACTTGGAAATCGCGAGCGAGTGCATGAAGACAGGCAACGGGGTCTGCAACATGACCGCCCCAACGGTGCCGCCCAGCACGATCAGCAGCGCTACAGCATTCATGATGCTGCCGATATGTCCGCCCTCGAGCACCTGACCGCCGAGGATGGAGCCGAAGGCCACTACCAGACCTATTAAACTTAGAATATCCACTGCCTAAACCTGTCGCGTGAGACACGCACCCATCTCGCTTAGTGGCAATACATGATCCGCCAGGCCTGCCTCCACAATGGCAAGCGGCATTCCGTACACTACACAGCTCTGCTCATCCTGCGCCCAGACTGTTGCACCACCACGCTTCAACAGCCGCGCACCCTCACGCCCATCCGCGCCCATGCCGGTAAGAATCAGGGCGAGCGTCTGACCAGGCATTATCTTGGCAATGGAGGAGAATGTGATATCGACACAAGGCTTATATATCTGATCTTCATTGTCCTGTATCCGTACACGTGTTACACCGCCACTGCTCTGCTCCAGCACCATCTGATGTCCACCCGGCGCCAGCAGCGCCGTCCCTGGGACGAGCATGTCGCCATCCACGGCCTGTTTCACACTGATACTGCACAACTGATCCAGCCGCTGCGCGAATGCAGGCGTAAAGCTTTCCGGCATGTGTTGCACCAGCAACAGTGGCAATGGAAAGTTCCTGGGCAGTTTTGTCAAAACCTGCTGCAGTGCAATAGGCCCGCCTGTCGATGTACCAATCGCAACCAGCTTGCACCCCGACTTGATGCCCGCGATACCCATACGCTGCTGTGTAGCCGCATTGACCGCAGGCAGCTTGCTCGTCACTGGTGACACGGTCGCAGCTGATGCAGAGGATGCCATGCGCAGGCCGTTTTTACCCAGCGCGAGCACACGCGAGCACAAAAGTTTCTTGGCCTCGTTGCGATCCGCAGCAATGTCTTCAAACCGCTTGGGAAGAAAATCGAGCGCACCAGCCTCCAGCGCATCCAGCGTGGCCTTCGCACCTTCCGTGGTCAGCGACGAAAACATAAGTACCGGCGTTGGGCGGGTAAGCATGAGCTTACGCACAGCGCTGATTCCATCGAGCACTGGCATCTCAATGTCCATTGTCACTACATCGGGTCTGAGCTTCAATGCCATCTCGACGCCTACAGCGCCATTCGGCGCCTCACCCACCACTTCTATTTCACTGTCACTGCTCAGTATTTCTGTAACTCGACGCCTGAAAAATCCTGAATCATCAACCACCAGCACACGCACCGGCATATAGCTGCTCCTTTACGCCTTCCGCGCATATTCTTTCATCAGCCCGGGCACATCCAGAATGAGTGCAATACGCCCGTCGCCCGTGATCGTTGCGCCAGACAGCCCATGCGTTCCATGCAACATGGCACCCAGCGGCTTGATCACAACTTCCTCCTGACCTATCAGTTGATCGACGACAAATCCGACGCGCTGGATACCGATGTTCACAATTACCACATGGCCGTGCACACCGCGCCCTGACCCATGCGCACTATTAATCAACCACTCACGCAGATAGAAAAGCGGCAACACCCTGTCTCTCACCGTGACTGTCAACTGACCGTCTACGCTGTTGGTGCGCGTGAGATCGAGATTGAATATTTCATGCACACTCACCAGTGGCAGCGCGAATATCTGTGTGCCCAGAACTACCATCAAGGTGGGCATGATGGCGAGCGTGAGCGGCACCTTGATAATGATGCGTGTGCCCTGCCCCAGGCGGGAATCTATTTCGATCACGCCGTTCAGTTGAGCGATACGCGTCTTTACCACATCCATCCCCACACCGCGTCCGGAGACATCCGATATTTCGGTCTTGGTGGAGAAACCGGGCATGAAAATCAGGTTGTAACACTCACCAGAATCAAGCCGTGCGGCAACGTCAGCGTCCATTAGCCCTTTTTCAACCACTTTGCGCCGCAATACTTCGTGATCCATACCGCCGCCATCATCGCTGATGGCAAGCAGAATATGGTCGCCCTCCTGTGCAGCGGACAGCACCACCGTACCATTACGCGGCTTGCCCGCAGCGACGCGTACATCCGGCATTTCTATACCATGATCGACTGAGTTCCTCACCAGATGCACCAATGGATCCGCCAGCGCCTCTACCAGGTTTTTATCCAGATCAGTGTCTTCGCCCTTGAGCTCAAGCGTCACCTCTTTGCGCAGGCTGCGCGCGAGATCGCGCACAACGCGCGGGAAACGTCCGAATACTTTTTTAATTGGCTGCATACGGGTCTTCATAACTGCTGTCTGCAGGCTTGCCGTCACCACATCCAGATTGCCGACCGCCTTGGTCATTTCCTCGTCTGAAAGCGACGCTTCAAGCGTCACCAGCCGGTTGCGCACCAGCACCAGCTCACCCACCATGTTCATGATGTCGTCGATACGTTTGGTATCCACACGCACCGTGGTTTCTACCGCAGCACTGGCGTGCTCAACCTCGGCCTTGGCAGCGGGTACAGGTGCAGCCGCCGTATCTCTTTTATCGGCCCTGGCCGCCGCCGCAACCGGCGCTACGGGCTTGCTTGCGCCGCCGGCATGCAGCTGATCCAGCAGTGCCTCAAATTCGGCATCCGTGATTTCGTCAGTGCCTGCTTTCGCTGGTGTGCTGGCCTTGGCTGCCACAGGAGGCGCAACTACCGGCGCCGGCTGGGGAGCCCCCTGATGCATCCCCTTGCCATGTATCTGATCCAGCAGCGCATCAAACTCGCTGTCTGTTATATCACCCGCCGGCACTGCCGCAGGCGTGGCTTGCCCAGCAGCAGATGTGTGTGCGGGGTTATCGTACAGTTCATTCAGCAGGTCTTTGCAGTCGCTCTCGCTCAAACCTTCGCAGGGATCATTGGGCGTTTGCGCATGGATTGCGGCCGCTTGCATCGGTGGTGCCGACGGCGGCGCTTCAAACTCATCCGCAGCAGGCTTGGCCAACACATCCAGCGCGGCCAGCAGCTCGGGTGAAGCTGCCACAGGCTCTGCGCCCGTGCGTATTGCTTCATGCATCCGGTTGACACTGTCCAGCACTTGCAGCACCACATCCATCAACACCGGATCAACCTTGCGTTCACCCTGGCGCAGAGTATTGAATACATCTTCTGCCCGATGGCATACCTCAACCAGCGTGGTCAGGGCAAGGAAGCTCGCCCCACCCTTGATGGTATGGAACCCGCGGAATACGGCGTTGAGCAAGGCATTGTCATCCGGGCGTATTTCCAGATCGACCAGTTGTTCGCCCAGCTTTTCCAGTATTTCGCCTGACTCAACCAGAAAGTCCTGCAAGATTTCATCGTCGTCTTCCATCATACCGCCCTCAGAATCCCAAGCTTGACAGCAAATCGTCCACGTTGTCCTGGCCTACCACCACATCCGGATGTTCGGCGTTGACCTGCGGGCCATCAAGGCCGGCTTTGTGCTGCCGATCACCTGCCGGCATCATGTGCTGCCCGGATATCTTTATCAGCCGCACCAGACTATCCTCGACATCCTGAACCAGCTTGATCACGCGACGAATGATCTGACCGGTGATATCCTGGTAATCCTGCGCCAGCAAGACATCTGACAGGTTGCTGTGTATCGTCGACGAGCAACTCAACACCAATGGAAGAAACTTTCCCACTTCCTGGCTCAACTCCTTGAATTCCCCCGCACTCAGTTCGCGCCGCAGCAGACGCTCCCACTTTTTCGTCAGCACAGCAGCCTGCTGCTCCAGTTGCTCGGACAGCGGGATGGTTTCCTCCACAGCTGACAACGTACGGTGTGCAGCCTGATCCGTCATGGTGATTACATAGTTCAGACGCTCCTTGGCGTCCGGAATCTCGTGCGACGCAAGATCCGCCATGCGCTCATCAAAGCGGAAGCTGTTCAGTGTGTCGTGAAACTCGCGCGTAAGCTTGCCCAGCTCCTGAAACAGGCTGGACTCACGCAAGCGCATTATCTCATCCAGAGTTCTATTTATTTCGTTCTCGTTGCCGCCCTCAAGCTGTGCAATCAATGCATGCGCATGCCCCAGCAGGTCATCTTTATTTATAGTTTTGTCATCGGCCATCGTTATGTTCCTTGAGGGATGGGTTATCCGGGCAGCTGCTGCTCGCACTCAGGCAGTAGACTCCAGGCGCTCGAATATCTTGTCTATTTTTTCTTTCAGGGTAACCGCCGTGAATGGTTTCACGATGTAGCCGTTGACACCCGCCTGCGCTGCCTCGACAATCTGCTCGCGCTTTGACTCAGCCGTCACCATCAGTACTGGCAGGCTGGCCAGCTTCGGATCGGCACGCACAGCTTTCAACAGGTCAATGCCCTGCATCCCGGGCATGTTCCAGTCGGTCACAAGAAAATCAAAGCCGCCCGCCTGCAGTATGGGGAGCGCAGTATTTCCATCATCCGCTTCACTCGTATTATTGAAGCCCAGATCACGCAGCAGATTCTTGATAATGCGCCGCATAGTGGAAAAATCATCCACAATGAGAATCTTCATGTTCTTGTCCAAGACAACCTCCTTACCAATGGATACCAACGACAACCATCATCTATGACGCCATGCGCAGCTTTTTATTGTCACGCTTCTTCCCCTTCGGCACCGCTTCATTTCGTTCCGACTCATTTGTCAGGCGAGCCCGCAGACGCAACATCGCCTGCGTATGTATCTGACTAACACGTGACTCACTCACCTCAAGGATATCGCCAATCTCCCGCAGATTGAGTTCTTCGTCGTAGTAAAGCGCAAGAACCAGACGCTCACGCTCAGGAAGATTTTCAATGGCCACTGCCAGTATTGCCTGAAAATCGGCGTTCTGAAGGCTCTCCAGCGGAGTTGCGCCCGCATCCTGAGCCTCGTTGTGACCATAACTACCCTCTTCCGCCAATGCATCAAGACTCAAAAGCGAGTGGCCACTCGCATCCTGCAGCAGCAGGTGATAGTCACGCAGCGACATACCGAGCACAGCCGCCACCTCATGGTCCTGTGCATGCCGCCCCAGGCTGTTCTCAATGCCGCGCACCGCATCTGCGATCATGCGCGCCTTGCGGTGCACAGAGCGTGGCGCCCAGTCGCTTCTGCGCACTTCATCCAGCATGGCGCCACGAACACGGATACCGGCGTAGGTCTCGAAACTTGCACCCTGGCTGGCATCGTAATGCCGCGCCGCTTCCAGCAAACCGATCATGCCGGCCTGAATCAGGTCATCCACCTGCACACTGGGCGGCAATCGGGTCATCAGGTGATAGGCAATCCTCTTGACCAGCGGGGCGTGCCGTGTCACCAGCTCCTCTTGTGCGCCAGGCTGGGTGGCGGTATAAAGAGCTACACCTTTCATGGCCTTGCCTCCTCAACCCCCGCCTCCTGCGCCGCAGCGGCGACTGTCGGTAACGCCTGCACCATGCGCTCCAAAAAAAACTCCATGCCACCGGTTGCCTGTTGTGGCGCAGGCCAGCTCACTATCTTCTGTGCCAGACCCTTGAATGCAAGCGAGGCCTTGCTGCGTGGATAGGCCTGTACGATGGCCTGCTGCTTCTGCACTGCCTTGCGCAGATAGTCGTCATAGGGCACTGCCCCCATATAGGTAAGCACGACATCCAGAAATCGATCCGTCACACGCGACACCTTGGCGAACAAATCTCGCCCTTCATGCGCGCCATGCACCATGTTGGCGAGAATATGAATGCGTGAGCACCCGTGCTCACGCGACAGGAGCTTGATAAGTGCATAGGCATCGGTAATGGAGGCAGGCTCGTCACACACCACCATGATAACTTCCTGCGCGGCACGGGTGAAACTCACCACGCTGTCGGAGATGCCAGCGGCGGTATCTATCAACAACACATCGAGCTTATGCGTAATCTCGCTGAATGCATTCACAATGCCTGCATGCTGCAATGGACCCAGCTCGGCCATAGCCTGAATACCTGACGCAGCAGGAATGATACGCAGCCCCGGCACCGGGCCCGGAACAATGATTTCCTCCAGTGAGCGCACGCCGGTCAGCACATGTGACAGATTGTAGGTAGGGTGGAGCCCCAACATGACATCGATATTGGCAAGACCCAGGTCGGCATCAAGCAGCATCACGTCCTTGCCCATGTTGGCCAGCGCCACCGCAAGGTTGGCCGAGACGTTGGTCTTGCCCACCCCGCCCTTGCCACTGGCGACCGCAATAACCCGCACCGGGCTGGGTTTCGTGATGCGGCGCAGGCCCGCCGCCTGATCGTGCTGGCGTTCAGAGATGAGCATCGGCAAGCAACCCCCCTAGCGCGAGCTCCAGTGATTCGTCCTGCATCTGCTCTCCACTCTGCTGCATGACTGTCACCCCGCGTATGATCAGTGAGTGAGCGCGTGCGGGCTGAATATCTTCCGGTACCCGTTGGCCGTTACTGACATAGGCAACCGGCAATTTATGTTCGATAACGGCAGAAAGTGCCGCCCCCAGGCTTACCGCCTCGTCCAGCTTGGTCAGTATGCAACCGTTCGGCTTTGCGGCATGAAACGCCTGTACGATCTGGTTCAGTGATGTGACGCTACTGGTGGCTGACAACACCAGATAGCTCTTGAGCGGTATTCCGGCCGCAGCACTATTTCTCAGCAGCGCAAGCTGGGTTGACAGTCGCTGGTCACGCTGGCTCATGCCGGCGGTATCGATCAACACCAGCTGCTTATCGCGCAACTCCTCCAGAATGCTGCGTAACTCTTCTTCACTGGTCGCAAGATATACCGGCATGTTCAGAATGCGTCCATAGATACGTAGCTGCTCGTGCGCACCAATGCGGTAACTATCTGTACTTACCAGTGCCACACGATTCGGGCCGTGGCGCAGGGTGTAGCGAGCCGCAAGCTTTGCAATGGTCGTGGTCTTGCCCACGCCTGTAGGGCCCACCAGAGCCACCACCCCTCCCTCGGTGAGAATATCGTCATCCGTGACCGCAAGATAGTGTGACAACAGGCCGAGGCCATGGCGCCAGGCATGGTCAAAATCGACGTCCTCGGATACGGAGTCCGTGATCTGCTGGCACAGATGCGGGCTCAGCCCAAGCTCCATGAACCGTCGCAGCAGTGTGGCACGCAAAGGACTGCGCCTGCCGACATCACCCCAGGCCAACCCGGAAATCTGGTTTTCCAGCAGGCTGCGCAGGGTAGACAGCTCATGCCGCATTTCAACCAGCGCAGGCTCCTGCGACCACTCCACGAGGGGGCGGCCCTTGGGCGCGGATTTATAGCCCGGCTGTCGCAACGATGAACTGTCCTTGGCCTTGGCCTCCTGCACTGTCTCCTCGCCAGCAGCAGTAGCAGCTACAAGCGGCGGCTTGCCTTGGGCAGGCGGCTGGCGCTTGGCACTTTCTCCCTGCCCGGAGGCTGCCTGCGCCCCCAGACTGCTGAACAATGCCTCGTCATAATCCGCCGCAGCAACGATCTCAACCCCGCCCTGCACCGGACGGTTGGAAAGTATCACCGCCTCTGGCCCCAGTGCTTCACGCACCTTATGGATGGCCTGCCGTATATCCGCTGCAAAAAATCGTTTAATCTTCATTTGATACCTCGGCCTGTACTCCACCCAACTCTCATTTTCCGATACTTGCCACGATCTTGATATGCTTGTTGTCAGGCACTTCGTTGTACGCCAGCACATAGAGCCCGGAAATACGATGGCGCACAAACCGCGCCAGCATCACCCGTAGTTGCGCCGGAACCAGCAACACGGCCGGCTGACCCAGCGCCTCCTGCCGCTTTACGGCATCCGACAAGGAGGTGTGTATGCGTTCCGCCAACCCCGGCTCAATACTTGCGCCATCCACACTTTGCATTGATTTCTGCAATATCTGTTCCAACTCCTGACCGAGCGAAATCACCGGGAGCTCGCGCTCAATACCATTGATTTGCTGAACAATAGTGCGACCGAGCGCCACCCGCACGGCGCTGGTAAGAAATGTGGTGTCCTGGTTGCGCGATGCATGCTCCGCCAGAGTTTCGGCGATGCGTCGCATGTCACGAATCGGGATATTCTCCTCCAGCAGGTTTTGCAGAACTTTCACCAGCACCGCAGGCGCAATGGTCTTGGGTACCAGTTCCTCCACCAGCTTGGGCGCCGTCTTGGCAAGGTTGTCGAGCAGATGCTGCACATCGTCCCGGCCGAGCAGTTCATGCGCATGAGTTTGCAGCAACTGGTTGATATGTGTTGCCACCACCGTACTTGCATCCACCACAGTATAGCCCATAGTCTGGGCCTGCTCGCGCTGGCCGGGCTCTATCCACACCGCATCCAGGCCAAAGGCCGGATCCTTGGCGGGAAAGCCTTGCAAGGTGCCGAACACGCGCCCGGGGTTAATGGCCAGCTCACGCTCCGAATAGATTTCGGCCTCCCCCACCGTTGCCCCCATAAGCGTGATGCGGTACGCATTGGGTGCCAGGTCGAGATTGTCACGGATATGCACTGGCGGCGTGAGAAAGCCCAGATCATGTGACAGTTTTTTACGCACGCCCTTGATGCGCGCCATGAGTTGCCCACCCTGTGACTTGTCCACCAACGGAATCAAACGATAACCTACTTCGAGTCCGACGCTATCCACCGGCACCACGTCATCCCAACTGAGATCCCTGTGCTCGGTACTGGCCTCAGCCACCGGGATGGGTGCAGGAGCATTCTGTGCCGCCTTGCCTCGCTCGGAAATCACCCAGGCAGCGGCACCTGCGATAGCCGCGAGCGTTAAAAACGCCACATTGGGCATGCCCGGCACCAGGCCCATGGCGCCGATGATGATGGCCGTCACCGCCAGCGCCCGCGGGCTGCCGAACAGCTGACCAAGAATCTGCTCGCCCATGTCCTGCGCACTGGAAACACGCGTCACCATGATCGCAGCTGCTGTGGACAGCACCAGCGCCGGAATCTGCGCCACCAACCCGTCACCAATGGTAAGCAGTGCGTAGTTGCGCATCGCATCGCCAAAGGAAAGATCATGCTGCAGAGTGCCGATGGCAACACCACCGATCATGTTGATCAAAAGCACCAATATACCCGCCACAGCATCGCCGCGCACAAATTTGCTGGCACCGTCCATCGATCCGTAAAAATCCGCTTCCTGAACCACTTCGGTGCGACGCAGCTTGGCCTCGGCCTGGTTGATAACTCCGGCGTTAACATCCGCATCAATCGCCATCTGCTTGCCCGGCATGGCATCCAGGGTAAAGCGTGCACTCACCTCCGAGATACGCCCCGCGCCTTTGGTAATGACGACAAAATTAATGATGACCAGAATCATGAAGACCAGAAAGCCAACGGTGTAGTTTCCTCCCACCACGAACTGGCCGAAGGCACTGATCACCTGGCCCGCCGAATCATGCCCCTGATGGCCATTTAGCAGCACCACGCGAGTCGAGGCAATATTGAGCGCCAGGCGCAACAGCGTGGCCAGCAACAGAACCGTTGGGAATACTGCAAAATCAAGCGGGCGCTGCGCATATACACAGGCCAGCAGCACCACCATCGCCAGCGCGATATTAAAGGTGAACAGGATATCCAGCGCAAACGGCGGCAACGGCACGACCAGCATCGCCAGCATAAGAACCAGCAGCGCCATGGCACCAAGTCCGCTGCGGGACAGCATCTGGAACCGGTCAAGCACGGTCACCTCGGCCATCAGTCGCGTCTCCATTCTTCAGGAATAGAAAAGTCCGGAAGTTGCGGCTCCACCCCATGCTCCTGCCGCGCAGTTTTCAGTTGGTATACATAGGCAAGCACCTGCGCCACCGCCTTGTAAAGGGCCGCCGGAACCTCCTGGTTTAATTCAACACCGTGATATACCGCACGCGCAAGCGATGGCGCCTGCACACAGGTGACACCGGCCTCAGCAGCCACCCGGCGAATCTCTGCAGCAATCAGGTCGCGGCCCTTGGCCACCAGCCGGGGTGCGCGCATCCTGCTCTGGTCATAACGCAGTGCAACGGAATAATGCGTCGGATTGGTAATGATGACGTCAGCCTTCGGCACCTCGGCCATCATGCGACGTTCTGCCATGTCACGCTGCAGTTTTCGAATGCGCCCCTTTACCTCCGGGCTGCCGTCAGTCTCCTTCAGCTCGTCTCTGACCTCCTGGCGCGTCATGCGCAACTGCTTGGCATGCTGCCAAAGCTGGAAGGGTACATCCGCGATCACCACCACAATGAGTGGCAACGAGATCAGCAGAAACGACCACACGAGTATGCTCCCTGCCTGCACCAGCGCAGCCCCGGGTGTTTCGACCCCAAGATGCAGCAGATCTCCAGCATTAGTCCATAGCATCATGATGAGCGCGGTCCCGATCAACGCGAACTTCACCAAGGCCTTGAACAGCTCCATTGCGCCATGCGAACCAAACATGCGCTTCAAGCCAGCCGCCGGACTGACGCGGCTGAAGCGGAATTTCATGGAAGATGTACTGAAAGACCAGCCACCCAGTGCAACCGGCGCAATCATTGCAGCCAGCGAAAGCAGTGCCAGCAGGGGCATCAGCACCCATAACGCGCCCAGCGTTGCCTGCCCAAACAGCATGGCTGGCGCATGCACATTGAAAATATCGGCCCGGCTTATTTGCAGGCCCTTCTGCATCAGTCCGCCCAAGCCTTGCACAATACCGTCGCCAAGAAAAAAAAACCCCACTGCGGAAGTCAGCAGCAATACCAGCGTATTCAGCTCGCGTGAACGTGGAATCTGGCCTTTTTTACGCGCCTCCTGCAGGCGCTTGGGTGTCGCCTGTTCAGTACGTTCCTGGGCTTTATCCTGCTCGGCCATCGCATCAGTCTCGCAATGTCACAATATGACGCAGCAACGCAAATATCTCGTCCATCAAGCCCATTAGCTGTGGCAACAGATTCGGCAATGTGACATAGACGATCAGCAATCCCAGCAGGATGATCGCCATGAATCCCACGGCAAAGATATTGAGCTGGGGGGCGGCGCGCGTCATGATGCCAAAACCGATATTCGCCAGCAGCAGTGCACACACTGCCGGCAGCGCAATCAGCACGGCCCATACAAACATGCGCCCCGCCCAGTTCACCAGATCCCACAGCCCCTCCAGCGCAATACCCTGCGTACCCACCGGCAATGCATCGAAACTGTCCACCAGGGCCTCAATCAACAGAAGGTGTCCGTTCAGGGTGAGAAACAGCAGCGTCACCGTCACAGTATAGAACTGCCCAACCACCGGCACCGAGACGCCGCTGACAGGATCATTCATTGCAGCAAACCCCAACCCCATGCCCATACTTATGACCTGTCCGCCCACCACAAATGCACTGAACACCAGCTGCAATGCAAACCCCATGACCAGGCCAATCATTACTTGCGCAATAACCACGCGCACCGCCTCTGCACTCAAGGGATCCAGAGCAGGTGCTGCCGGCAACATCGGAGCGATGACAATCGTCAGTGCCACGGCAAGCCCGATACGCACCCGCATGGGTACTGTGCGGGTACCAAACAGCGGCGCCGCCCCCACCAGAGCACCAATGCGAAACAGTGGCCACAGATAGGTGCCGACGAGGGACATTATTTCGGCACTGCTGAATCGCATGGCGCTATCCAATCATGCCGGGAATGTTGTCATACAGGCGCTGTGTAAAGCCCATCAGGAGCTGCAACATCCAGGGTCCGCCAATCGCCATCGCCAGCACTGTGACCAGCAGCTTTGGGATAAAACTCAATGTTATCTCATTAATTTGTGTCGCTGCCTGAAACAGGCTCACTACCAGACCGGCCGCCAGTGCGGGCAGCAACACCACTCCCAACAGCAGCAATGTAACCTCCATCGCCTGCCCCATGAATGCAATGACTGCTTCAGGCGTCATGATCTTTTACACGTAGAAACTGGAGGCAAGGGTGCCTATCACCAGCGCCCACCCATCCACCAGCACAAACAGCATGATCTTGAACGGCAGTGAAATGATCAGTGGCGAGAGCATCATCATACCCATGGCCATGAGCACACTTGCCACCACCAGATCAATGATCAAAAACGGTATGAATATCAGAAATCCTATCTGGAAGGCGGTCTTGAGCTCACTGGTAACAAACGCTGGCACCAGCAGCGAGAACGGCACCGCGTCATGCGACTCCAGCCCTTCCTTGCCCGAGATGCGCGCAAACAGTGCCAGATCACTATCACGGGTCTGCGACATCATGAACGCCCTGAAGGGCTTGCTGCCACGCTCCAGGGCCTCCTGTTGCGATATCTGCTCACTCATGTAAGGCTGCACGGCCTCCTGGTAGGCCTTGTCGAATACCGGTGTCATGATAAAAAAAGTAAGAAACAGCGCAAGACCAACCAGTATCTGGTTGGTGGGTGTCTGTGCGGTTCCGAGTGCCTGGCGCAGAATCGCCAGTACGATAATAATCCGGGTGAACGACGTCATCATGATCAGCGCTGCGGGAAGTAACGTGAGAGCCGTCATCAGCACGAGCACCTGAATGCTCAGCGTGTACGTCTGGCTTCCGTCTGCGTCTGTGGTCACCGACAAGGCACTGAGTCCTGGCGCAGCCAGCACATCCCACGGTAACAGCACGCTGGCGCAGGCAAGCACAACAGACACTGCTCGCGGCCATGTCCATGCTTGCATCATGACCGGCTACCCGGTTTTGCGGCAGTACCTCTGGACGCCGACTGCCCCAGCATCTGCTTCAGGCGGTCATGGAAACGCATACCCGTATCCGCCTCTCCTTCTGCCAGCAGCGCCTGATCCAGCACATGCAAAGTGCTTACATGGCCCGGTGCAATACCGAGCAACAACTGCCTGTCACCGACCTGTATCAACACCACCCGTTCACGCGAACCCAGCGGCATGCTGGCCAACACCTTGAGCGCGCCCTGGGCACCTGTCTGCAACTGCGCAACACGCCGCAGCAGCCACGCCGCGGCAATAATCACCACCACTACCGCTATCAGACCCAGAATCGTCTGCACGACAGCACCCGCTGTCAGCGTACTGCTATACGCTCCATTGCCTGCCGGCTCAGCCGCATGGGCAAGGTTGACCAGCGCTACCTGGGCAAGAACACCGCAGGCAGCAGCCCTCGATATGGCGTGTGGGGCACATGCCCGCAGCCAGCGCATGCTCACCTCAGTTTCTTCACGCGCTCGGCAGCGCTGATGACATCAGTCAGGCGAATACCGAACTTGTCATTCACGACCACAACCTCGCCATGCGCGACAAGGCAATTATTTACCAGCACGTCCATTGGTTCACCGGCCAGGCGATCCAGCTCCACCACTGAACCCTGATTCAATTTCAGCAGATTACGGATACTGATCTTGGTGCGCCCGATCTCCATCGAGAGCGTGACCGGAATATCAAGAATGACTTCCAGATTCGCTTCGTCCCCACCCGCTGATGACAATGGCTCATCCGCATCCAGCTCCTGGAACTCGGCACGGGCATAGTTGGTCTTCTTCACCTCAGGGGGAGGAGAAGGTGCGACGCTTGCAGCCGCCGCCTCAACAACAGGCTCACCGGCTTCAGGCTGCTTGGCTGCATCCGTGTCGGCCTGCTCAGCCAGGGCAGCTGCCCATTCATCAGGTACCGCTTCAGTGTCAGCTGTAGTTTCATCAACGCTCATAAGTCACTCCTGCACAACGGTAGCTAGCATTACATTTGCGATGGACGCATAACTGACTCCACCACCTTGATGGCATTGTTGCCACGGGAAATTCCATAGCGACCACGAAAAATGGGGATATCCTCCGAGCGCGCCAGCACCAGGCTGGGCACATCAACCGGAATTACATCGCCGGGCTTCAGCGTTAACAACTCCCGCAATGAAAGCTGGGTTTCAAGCAGCGTGCTGCTGACCTCGACCATCGCCCCTTTCATTTCATCACGCAACGCATGTGACCAACGCTCATCCACCTCCGAGCGATCACTCTGGACTCCTGCATCCAGCAATTCGCGAATTGGCTCCAGCATGGAATACGGCATGGTGACATGCAGATCCCCGCCACCACCGTCAAGCTCGATATGAAATGTGGTGACTACCACCACCTCACTCGGACTTACAATGTTGGCAAATTGCGGATTGACCTCTGAGCTCAGATATTCAAAGTCTACGGGCATTACCGGTGACCAGGCTTCCTTGAGATCCTTGTAGGCCTGCTTCAGTATCATCTGAACCACGCGCAACTCTGTAGGGGTAAACTCACGCCCCTCGATCTTGGCGTGGAAACGGCCATCGCCTCCGAAATAGTTATCCACAACGATGAATACCAGCTTGGGATCAAGAATGAATAGCGCTGTTCCGCGTAGTGGTTTGATCCGCGTCATATTGAGGCTGGTTGGCACAAACAGACTGTGTACATATTCAGCAAACTTCATCATCTGCACCTGACCAACGGAAATTTCCGCAGAGCGGCGCATCAGGTTAAACAGGCTGATTCTGAAGTAGCGGGCAAAGCGCTCGTTCACCATTTCCAGCGTGGGCATACGTCCACGCACGATACGTTCCTGATTATTGAAGTCAAAGGATTGCGCTGTGCCGGGCTCCACCGGGCCGGACGCTTCGGTCTTGACGTCTCCACTCGATACACCGTTTAACAGCGCATCGATTTCGTCCTGGGATAAAAGATCGTTGAGGGCCATATCTGCTCTACTGCATCACAAAGCTGGTGAAATACACATCTTCAATTCCGCCCTGTCCGGTTCGCTCTACCAGAATCTTGTTAATCTCGGCCAATGCACTGGCACGCAGGTTTTCCTTGCCCTCACGTGTACTGATATCACTGTAACTTTGGCTGCTGAGCAACAGGATAAGATTGCTCCGGATAACCGGCGTGTGCGTCTTTACCGCCTCCATCACAAGCACATCCCGCGCACTTACCTCCACAGAAATCTGGAGAAAGCGCACTTGGGACTGATCCTGAAAATTCACGACAAAGGGCGGCTCCAGGGCCTGATAGAGGATCGGCTTTTCCGGTCCCTTGGCCTTCTTTTTATCGCCTTTGCCCTTCGCACCCTTCTTCTTCGAATCTTTACTTGCCTCGACGCCGTCAGCACCCCCCTCCTGTGCACTGAAGCCAGGCAACATGCCCGCAAAATACAGGCCGCCTGCCGTGGCTCCGCCAACAAGCAGCAGGCCGACCACGCTCCACACGATGATCTTTGTAACTGAACGTTTTTTAGGCGGCGGCGCTTGCTCGGTGTCCAACTCCAAATCTTCATCCACGGGCATCGGTGTCCTCCATTGAAATAATTGCTGCGCCTGCAATAGCTACTGCAAGGGATGTGCCACCACCTGCGCCTGCGGTCTGGCGCCTGTGTTTATCAATAAGTTAGTAATGCAGATTGGGATTCTGACGGGGCATTGACGAGCATGCGAACGCGAGCGGCGGAAAGTTGGCATGACCTGGAGCCATACGCAAGCCCCACGGGAAATACCCTCAGGCAGTCGGGTTGGCCTGTCGCAACTTATATATACCCGAGTGGAGACGTCTTCAGCCAGCGCTCAAACTCCGGGGCCGGTACCGGCTGGCTGATGCAGTACCCCTGCGCAAAATCACACCCAAGCAACGCGAGCATACCCTGTACATGGCTGCTTTCGACCCCTTCTGCCACCACCCTGAAACCCAGGTTATGGCCGAGATCAATAGTAGAGCGCACGATGGTCGCATCGCCTTCATCTGTGGCCATGTCGATCACGAACGATCGATCAATCTTGAGGGTATCGATGGGCAGCCTCTTTAAATAGGCGAGCGAGGAGTACCCCGTACCGAAATCGTCAATGGCAATACTGACCCCGAGCTCATGCAGCTCCCGCACCACCCTGTGGCCACGCTCAAAGTCATTCATCAGGCCATTCTCAGTGATCTCGATCTCGAGCAACCGGCCCGGCACCCGTGCCCGACCGAGTATCGCCCCGACCCGATCAACCAGCCTGGGTGCCTGGAAGCTGCGGGTCGAGACATTGACCGCCACCGGGAGCTCCATCCCGGCCTCCCGCCAACGCCCGATATGAGCCACCGCACTCTGCACTACCCAATCGGTAAGGGCATTGATAAGACCGGTTTGCTCGGCTGCGGGCAGAAACTCGGCGGGCAAGATCAGTCCGTGTTTGGGGTGGTGCCAGCGGAGCAGCGCCTCGGCCCCGGTGACGCGATTGGATGCAAGCGATATTATGGGCTGGAAGTACAGCTCGAATTCGTGGCGCTTGAGCGCATGCCGCAGATCACCCGACAACTGCAGGCGCTGAGTGGTGTTGGTATCCGACTGATAGTCGTAGAAACGAAATCCTGTGTCAGCCTGCTTGGCGGCGTACATCGCCACGTCGGCACGGCGCATCAGTGTACTGGTGTCATCTCCGTCATCCGGGAACAACGTGATTCCTATCGCCGCGCCGAGATAGAGCTCGTTGTCCTCATGGCACAGTGGCTCATTGAAACAATCCGTCACGTGGCTGGCCACGCGCTCTGCATCAACTCTTCCGTTCACTACATCAGGTAGCAGGATGGCGAATTCGTCCCCGCCAAGTCGCGCCAATGTATCCGAGTCGCGCAGCATGGACTTCAGGCGCATGCCCACGAGGCGCAGTATCTCGTCACCAATATGGTGCCCCAGCGTATCGTTGATCTCCTTGAAGTGGTTGAGATCAAGCAGCATCAGCGCCACCATTTTCCCTTCACGGCGTGCTCCAGAAATGGCCTGGTCGACGCGGTCATGCCACAGCGTGCGGTTGGGAAGGCCGGTAAGTTCATCCGTGGTGGCCAGCCGACGCAGGTGTTCGCGATTTCTCTTGGACTCTGAAATATCCTCCAGCAATCCGTCAACACGCAATACCTTGCCCTCGGTATCGGTAAACGGCTGGAACACGCGCCGAAACCAGCGCTCGCGCCCCTCCGGCCCGATGACCCGGCTCTCCACCTCTACCCGGTTACCCTGGACTGCCTGCTGCCAGGCAGCCCCAACCATTTCCTGATCGTCAGGAACAGTCCACTTCAGGCACGGAATCGGCATGCTGATGTCGGTACCGCAGACTTGATAGGCATTGGGACTGACATAGAGGGGTTGCTGGGTAGTCGTGTCTATCGACCATAAAAGCTGGGGGATATTGCTGAGCAGACTCTCCACACGCTCTCGCAGATCAACCACCTTTTTATGTTCTTCTGCCACGGCCCCGACTGCCTCTGCCCAGTACCCCTCAAGCATCATGCCCATGTCACGGAACAGCAGCCTGGAAACCACAGCCAGCAAACGTTTATGCCCTGAGCTGTCCATCTGCTGCAGACCCAGAATCACTATGCGCAAATGATCGAGATAAAGCCAATAGGCACCCATGATCCAGGCTGGCTCGATACCGTAATGGCAATGTATTTTTCCTATTGCCATCAGCCTTTCTGCGTTGCCATCACTGACATCGCCTGAAAGCAGTGCGGTCAGATGGTCCTGTTGTTTCTTGACCAGGGCGTCGATGGAGTTGCCGCTGCGCTGATACTCGGCAAGCACGCCTGCGGTAGCGGCAAAATTAAACAGGTAGTTGTAGAACAATTGGCCGAAGCGTTCCGAGCCTTGCAGCAACGCATCGTGACAGACGCCCAGCAGATGCAGGTCTTCGCTGGTAATACCCAGAAACTTGCTGAACTCCCGGTTGAGATCGGGAATACTCTTGCGCCCCGACCTATGCATGGATTTGGCCAGGCCAAGCGGTGCGTGGTTATCCCTGGAAGAAACCATACATGGTGGAATATTTTATTTTGTGTTATGGATAGTACACATATCCTCAACCTATCCGCAAGGCATAAGCACCCGTCCTCATGGACGGGTCGGCCTGATCCGAAACTGCAGGCTCAGGCCAGCCTGAACCTTGCCACCAGCGATTGCAGCCCGGTCGCAAGCCGCGCCAGCTCATTGCTGGCCTCTGCCGTTTGCTGCGTGCCGGTGGTGGCCTGACCCGCCACCTGGCTGATATTGACGATGTTGCGGTTGATCTCTTCCGCCACCTTGCTCTGCTCTTCGGCCGCGCTCGCGATCTGCGTGTTCATGTCACTGATGTTGGCCGCGACCTGCGTGATCGACTCCAGCGATACCCCG